>JAAUPC010000034.1 GCA_012036325.1 Paracoccaceae bacterium | reverse complement strand
GCCGCCCTGCCCCGGTCCATTGCGACGGGCGTCATCTTACCGGCGGCGGCGGCCACTTCCTGCATCTGGGCCAGATCGCCCTTGCAATGCAACGCCAGATCGACACCCGCCGCGATCGATCGGGCCGTGCGGTCGGCAAGCGAGCCTGCAAGCGCCTCCATGTTCAGATCATCGGTCATGAGAAGGCCCTGAAACCCGATCTCTTCGCGGATCAAGCTGATCATGGTGGGCGACTGGGTGGCGGGCAGATCGGGGTCCAACGCGGCAAAGACCAGATGCGCGGTCATCGCAATCGGCAGATCAGCAAGTGCGCGGAACGGGGCGAAGTCCACGGCCCGCAACTCCTCCAAGCTGGCGGTGACCGTGGGCAAGGCAAGATGCGTATCCAGATGCGACCGGCCATGCCCCGGCATGTGCTTGACCACCGGCAGCACCCCGCCGGCCAAAAGCCCATCGGCCACCGCACGGGCGATGACCGTGACGCTGGCCGGATCCGTGCCATAGCAGCGGTTGCGCAGGAAAGGATGTGTCTCCGCCCCCGCGACATCCGCCACCGGGGCGCAATTGGCGTCGATCCCGACCGCTGCCAGTTCCGCTGCAATCGCTTGCGCCCGCAGGCCCAGAATGCGCGCCGCTTGCGTGACTGACCCCGCGCGAAGGGCGGTGTCCAAAGGTGGCTCCCATTCTTGCCAATGGGGCGCGCGCAAGCGTTGGACGCGGCCGCCTTCCTGATCGATCAGGATCGGCGCGTCGCGGCCCACGGCATTGCGCAGGCCAGCCGTCAGGCGGCGCAACTGGTCCGGGCTTTCCACGTTGCGGGCGAAAAGGATGAAACCGAAGGGGTCGGCGTCGCGAAAAAAGGCCCTATCGTTGGCCGATAGGTCAGGCCCACTGCAGCCAAAGATCGCGGCCCCGAAGGCTTGGGTCATCGTTGCGGCACCGGAATGCAGGTTGCGTCCTGTGCGACGAAGGCCGAGCAGAAGCGCCGCGCGTCGGCTTCATCTTCAAACCCATGGGCGCGCAGGCGAAAGAAGGTGCGCCCGCCGCTTTCGGCCGGCTGTACGACCATGGATTTTTCGGCCATCAGATCGCCAAAGCCCCCCATCAGCCGCGCCCATTCGGCCCGCGCTTCATCTGCCGTATCGAAGGCCCAAACTGGACCAGCCTGGTGCCCAAGGGGATGGTCGCGGGATCAATCTCATTGGCCAGCGACAGGGCCACGGCTTCGGCCACCGCTTCTGGCGGGGTATCGGTTGCCACCTCGCGCGTGGGGCGGGGGCGCGGCCTTGGTGACAGGGTGATCGCCCCGGCAGGCGCGATTTCGGGGACGAGGGCAGCGGTTTCAGTGGCAGGCTCGGCCAGCGGTGCCGGTTCAGGATCAAGCCCCAAAGCCTCGGCCAGGGCGGCATCGACGGCAACTTCGGTCGGGCTTGCACTTTCCACGGGTGGCGCAGCGGCAAGCGCCAGATCGCCGGTCGAGGTGTCCACAACGCCCGGGCTTGCCAGGGGGGCGGCGACCTCGGCCAGACCCGGGACCGTGGGGCTGGCAAGGCCCGCCGTATCTTCAGGGGCCAGGTCCACCGGGCGCGGTGCAAGGATCAGCCGGTCCGGCATGGGCGCAGCCATGCCCACTTCAGCCACGCTGTTCACCGACAGGCCCTGATGATCGGCAATTTCACCGCCGGGGTCAGCCGGGGCCACGCGCATCGGCCCGTCCAGCGCCTGCACAACCGGAACGCCCGTGACATCGCGCACCGCGAGCCGGTAGCCCCAGATGCCAAAGCCGACCACCAGCCCCAGCGAGGCCACAGCCCCCGCCAGCGTGATCCAGCGTTGCAGCCGTTCACTCGCCTGCCATTTGTCGGAGAGAGCCCCCTCATAGGGGCCGCCATGATCGTCGTAATCCGCGTCCGCCATCTGCTGCCCCTGCCTGCGGGACGGTTCATCCGCCCCTGCATGTCGCTGTCGCCCCGGCAGGACTGGCTGTTGGGTCAGCGCATTTCCTCAACCGGAGTGACACCAAGGATACCAAGACCAGCGCAAATGACAACGCCCACGGCCCGCGCAAGGGCGATTTTCGCCGTCGAAATGGCACTGTCTTCCTGCAGGAACCGCAAGGAGGCATCGTCATTGCCACGATTCCACAATCCGTGGAAGTCGGACGCCAGTTCGAAAAGGTAAAAGGCCACGCGGTGCGGCTCATTCCCCTTGGCGGCAATCTCGACCAGACGCGGCCATTCGGCCAGTTTACGGATCATCTCAAGCTCGGCCTCATGCGCCAGATGCGACAGCTGGGCTGCGGCAAGGGTCGCGTCGCTGACATCCAGCCCCGCCTCACGCGCCTTGCGCAGAATGCTGTTCACGCGGGCATTGGCGTATTGCACATAGAAAACCGGGTTGTCCTTCGACTGTTCGGTCACCTTGTCAAAGTCGAAGTCCAGCGCCACGTCATTCTTGCGCGTCAGCATGACAAAGCGCACGACATCGGGGCCGACCTCATCAATCAGGTCGCGCAGCGTGACAAAGGTCCCGGCCCGCTTCGACATCTTGACGATCTCGCCGCCCTTCAGAAGCTTGACCAGCTGGATCAGCTTGATGTCCAGCGTGACGCGGTTTTCCGATAGGGCGCTGACCACGGCCTTCAGCCGTTTGACATAGCCCGAATGATCAGCGCCGAAGATGTTGATCAGCTCATCAAAGCCGCGCTGCACCTTGTTGTAATGATAGGCGATATCGGGCGCGAAATAGGTCCATGAGCCATCCGATTTCTGCACCGGCCGGTCCTGGTCATCGCCAAAGGCAGTGGACCGGAACAGCGTCTGTTCGCGGGGCTCCCAATCCTCGGGCGCCTTGCCTTTCGGGGGTTCCAGCGTCCCGGTGTAGATCAGCCCAGCCCACGCAGGGTTTCGATGGCGGCCTCGATCTGCCCAGTGCCATAAAGCGCCTTCTCGCTGGAGAAGACATCCATCCGCACCCCAAGGGCGTCAAGGTCACCGCGGATCATCTCCATCATCATGTCGGTGGCGAATTCGCGAACTTCGGCCAGCCAGTACTGCTCACCCTTGTCCAAGAGGCTGTCGCCATACTTGGCCTTCAGAGCCGTGCCGACCGGGATCAGGTAATCACCGGGGTAAAGCCCCTCGGCAATCTCGGGCGAAAGGCCATGCGCCTCGCGGTAGCGCTCATAGGCGGACCGGGCCAGCACGTCGACCTGCCCGCCGCCGTCGTTGATGTAATACTCCCGCGTCACGTTCCAACCGGCATAGGCCAGAAGCCGCGCCAGCGCATCGCCGACCACGGCCCCACGGGCATGGGCCACGTGCATCGGGCCGGTGGGGTTGGCAGAAACAAACTCGACGTTGACGCGGCGCGCCTGCCCAAGGCTAGACCGGCCATAGCCCGTCCCCTCAACCAGCACCGCCCGCACCAAGCCCTGCCAGGCGCCCGGCACCAGACGCAGGTTCAAAAACCCCGGTCCCGCCACGTCGGCCCCGGCAATGCGCGGGTCTTTCATCAGCTTGGCCGCCAGCGCCTCGGCAATCGCCCGGGGCTGCTGGCCCGCCGGTTTCGCCAAAACCATCGCCGCGTTCGTGGCCATATCCCCATGGCCCGCATCGCGCGGGGGTTCCACCGCCACGGCGGCAAGGTCAAGTCCCGGCGGCAGCACGCCCGCAGCCATCAGCGCCTCAAGTTCGGCCACCACGAGCGCGCGGATATCGGCGAAAAGGTTCATTTGATCACATCCTCTGACGCCCAAGGCCATGCCAGAGGCCATGCGAGAGGTCAAGGATGCGGGCAGGTCAACCTTGCCGCCAGTCGGCCAAAGCGGCGTTATCCTCGGCCTGGGTGGCGGCCACGAAAGGTGACACGACGCCCCGAGTGCGGAAGTAATGCGTCTCGCGCGCACCAAAGTAGAAGGCGACAATCGCGCCCAACAGCCACCAGAGCGGTTCCGGCACGGCATTCAGCCCGACCATCCGCTTGGCAAAAGCCTCGGGGTCGATCATCGCATAGATGAAAAGCCCCAGCGTCCCGAAGGCCAGAAGCGGGCGTGGCAGCCGGTTCAGCCCGTTCACCAGCCGGTCAAACCAGCTTAGCGCCGGATGCTGATACTCTTCCCCCAGCTGGCGCAAGGCGGCCATCTGTGCTTCGGCCGAAAGCTCCATCTTCCGCGTGGCTGACGGCAGGAACACCTCTGCCACCCCTTTCGCCGCATCCCCCAGCGCGGTCACCGCGCCCGGACCGCCGATCAGCTTGCCAATCACGCCCATCTTGTCACCCCCATGCCGCCACTCGCGCCGCGTGCTGTGCGTCCGTCAGGTGATAGCGCGGCGAGATGAACTCTTCCGCCCGCTTGATCCAGCCGCCCTTGCCGCCTGACTTCGAGCGGGCGAACTTCCTGCTGGCCGGTCGCCGATCCGCCAGCGCGTAATAGTAATTCCGCCGCGCAATGCCGTAAGCATCCGCCAGATGGGTCGGGGCCGCCTCATGGGCCAGTTGCGCCGCACGGATCGTCTGGGGACCGATCTCGCCATCTGGGTCGCAAGGAAAGCCCATGTCGGTCAACAGCCGCTGCAGGATCTTCACTGCATTGCCGCCCGCATTGACATACATGTCAAAGACCGAGGCCTGGATCACCTCTGGCAAGGCCGCGATCCCGGGCCGCTTGAAGTAATGCTCCAGATAGATCTCCACCGCCTGCGCCCGGGTCAACGCCCGCACATCGGCCACATCGATCCGCGTGTCGCGGTTCACGTCGATCCCAAGGCGGCGCAGCGTCCCGATCGTGACACCGTGATTCGTGGCCCCCCCCGGATCATCGGGGTCATTCACGAACCCGCCTTCGCGGCCAACAATCTCAACGGCAATTTCGCGGACATTCGGCATGGGGACCCCCGGCTTGATCGGGGCCAGCCTGCCGTTTCGCCCTTAACGCCGCCCTGTGGCAGCGCGCGGTCAGCTTTCGGGCTGCTCGCCCGGGTCCTTGTAGACGCCCTGCTCTTTCAGTGCGTCCATGATTTCCTTGGGCATGTAGGTCTCATCATGCTTGGCCAGAACTTCGGTGGCCACGAACGTGTCCCCCTCCATCTTGCCAAGCGCGACCATCCCCTGCCCTTCGCTGAACAGGTCCGGCAGCACACCGGTATAGGTAACCGGCACGGTGGCATTGGTATCGGTCACCGCAAATGCCACGGTCGCCCCCTCGCCCCGCTGGATGGATCCTTCGACCACCAGCCCGCCGATCCGGAACGTCTCGCCTGGCGCAGGCGGCTCGCTCATCACCTGGCTTGGGCTGCGGAAGAAGTTGATCCCGTCGCGCATCGCATAGCCGATCAGCGCGGTCGAGGCGACCAGCGCCACCGCCGCTAGTGCAATGATCTGCACTCGCCGCTGCTTTTTCAGCCCTTTCAGGCCCCGGAATTCCTGCTTGCCACTCATCTGCCGTCCTCTGCCCCTGCCGGGCGATGTGTCACGCCTAAAGTGGGGATGCCATGATCCCGGTCAAGGGTTGCAGGATGCCGCAGGTCACGGGAAAACCGGGGCCAGCATCAGCCCCGTGGTTTCTTCAAGCCCTAGCATCAGATTGGCGTTCTGGATCGCTTGGCCTGAGCTTCCCTTGGTCAGGTTGTCCAGTACCGCCACCACCATCGCCCGCCCGGGGGTCCGGTCACCGATGACGCCCAGATGGCAGAAGTTCGATCCCGCAATGTCGCGGGTCGATGGCAATGAACCGAACGGCAGGACTTGCAGGAAAGGCTCTGTTTCATAAGCTTTTTCAAGGGTCTGATGCACGGTCTTCGCGTCCCCCCGCACATAGACCGTCGCCAGGATGCCCCGGTTCATCGGCAGAAGATGCGGCGTAAACTGCACCCGCACCGGCCGCCCGGCCACCTTGGAAAACTCTTGATCGAATTCGCCCAGGTGGCGGTGCTTGCCGCCGGCTGAATAGGCATGCGTGCCGCCGGACAACTCCGCGTGAAGCAGGTTTTCCTTCAACGACCGCCCCGCCCCAGAAACCCCGGCCTTCAGGTCGATCACGATCTCGTCGAGGTCGATCACCCCGGCAGCGATCAGCGGCCGCAGCGCAAATTGCCCCGTGGCAGCATTGCAGCCCGTGCCCGCCACCAGCCGCGCGGCACGGATCTCGTCACGATAGAACTCGGTCAGCCCATAGACCGCCTCGGCCTGCAGGTCCTGCGCCGCATGGGGTTGGCCGTACCATTCTGATACTCAGCCGGGTCCCGCAGCCGGAAGTCAGCCGAAAGATCCACGATCTTCAAGTCGCGCGGCAACTGCGCCACCACCTCTTGCGTCGTTGCATGAGGAAGCGCGCAGAAGCACAAGTCAACATTGGAAAAATTGATCTCGTCGATCTTCTGCAGCACCGGCAGGTCAAGGTGGCGCAGGAAGGGAAACACCTCTGCCATCACCATTCCGGCCTTGCGGTCGGCGGACAGGGCGACGATCTCCATGCCTGGATGCGTGGAAATCAGGCGCACAAGTTCCGCCCCGGTATAGCCTGAGGCTCCAAGAATGGCGATGCGGTGGGTCATGGCGCTCTCCCGTCAAAACACGCGCCTTCTTTGCGCTTCGCGTTCCGTCAATGCAAGACCATCTGCCTTGCCACGGCCAGTCCGCCCGACAACTTGCTCTTTTCACAAATACTCTCTGGGGGTTTGGGGGGCGAAGCGCCCCCAATCTTCGCCGAGCCGGTTGGCGCGCCCTTCGCGCGCCAGAGGCGAGACAAAGGCTTGCGCGGCACGCGCTCAATTCGGTTGACGCGGTGGAGTGGTCAGGGGACCGGCGTCCAAAGCACATCGTCAATCCGGGGCGCGCCGGTGGCCAGCATCACCACCCGGTCAAATCCCATGGCAATACCGGCCGCAGGCGGCATCAGGGCCAGGGCTGCCAGAAAATCCTCATCCAGCGGGTAGCGCAGACCGTAGACACGGGCCTTTTCATCCATCTCGGCCTCAAACCGGCGGCGTTGTTCGGCGGGGTCGGTCAACTCGCCAAAGCCGTTGGCCAGTTCCACCCCGCAGGCATAAACCTCGAACCGCTCGGCAATCCGCGCGTTGCCCGGCACCTTGCGGGCCAGTGCCGCTTCGGCGGAAGGGTAGTGGTCCAGAACGGTGATCCGCCCCAGCCCCAGATGCGGTTCCACCTTTTCTGACAGAACGCGGCTGAGCATGTCTGACCAGGTGTCGTCCGCAGCGCGGCGCAGGCCGATCCGGTCAAGCTCTGCCCCAAGCCGTGCGGCGTCGGTCGTGCCGTCCGGGGCGATGCTGGCAAGAAGGTCCACCCCGGCATAGGTCTGGAACGCCTCAGCCACCGAAATCCGCTCAGGCTCGGCTTCGGGGTCGCAGGTCCGGTCACGGAACCGCAGGACCAGTGCCCCGGCAGCCTCAGCGGCCAGCCGCAAGAAGGTGACAGTGTCCTGCATCAGGACCTCATATCCTTCCCCTACGCGGTACCATTCCAGCATCGTGAATTCCGGGCTGTGCAGCGCCCCGCGTTCGCGGTTCCGCCAGACATGGGAAAAGGCATGGATGCGGGTCTCGCCCGCCGCCAGCAGCTTTTTCATCGCGAATTCGGGGGAGGTGTGCAGATACATCTGCCGCCCCAGCCCATCATTCCCGATCGCTTCAGTGGCAAAGCCGTGCAGATGCGCCTCGTTTCCGGGGCTGGCGGCAAGGGCTGCCGGGTCAACCTCGGTGAACCCCTCCGTCGCGAGCCACCCCCGGATCGCCGCCTGAATCCGGTTGCGGGTCAACAGGAGGGGCCTGCGGTCAGCGTGACGTGCGGGGGTCCACCAAGGATCGTCCACGGGAGTGTCGGGTTTCATCTGGAAATTCCGGTCAGGATGGGTTAGGCCGCAGCGATGCCCGTTTAGGGACCCTGCCTGCCAATCACAAGGACCGCACTTTGAAAGTCATCGCCTCCTCGCTCCGCAAGGGCAATGTCGTCGATCTGGACGGCCGCCTTTATGTTGTCCTCAAGTCCGAGAATTTCCACCCCGGCAAGGGCACGCCGACGACCAGCGTCGACATGCGGCGCATCTCGGACGGGGTGAAGGTCGCGGAACGCTGGCGGACGACCGAGATGGTCGAAAAGGCCACCGTGGACGAGCGCGAGTATGACTTCCTTTATGAGGATGGCGAGGGCTTCCACTTCATGGAGCCGGAAAGCTATGAGCAGATCACGGTTGACCCTGATGTCGTCGGCGACGGCCGCGTGTTCCTGACCGACGGGATGAAGGTCTATCTCAAGACCTTTGAAGGCGTGGCCATCGCCATCGAATTCCCCCAGCGGGTCATTGTCGAGATCACCGAGACGGAGCCGGTGGTGAAGGGGCAGACGGCCTCGTCTTCCTACAAGCCCGCGATCTGTTCGAACGGGCTGCGGGTCATGGTGCCGCCGCATATCGGGGCGGGGACCAAAATCGAGATCAACACCGAAGACAATTCCTATGTAGGCCGCGCGAAGGACTGAGTGTCCACGGTGGACATTTCTTGATAGTAATGCGAAATCAATAGCTTGAGCGCGGACATTAAGGAATTTTTAACTTGCTGAAAGGCGCGCCACGGGGTGCGCCTTTTTGGTTTTCATCGGCAGCTGAGGGCTTAGCCTGGCCCCCTGCACCCGGTAGGCCGCCATGCCGCAAGAGACCCCGCTCCAAAGCCAGGACGCCAATCACCCGGCCGAGATTGCCGCCCTGATCGAGACGGCGGGTGGCGCGGGCGGCGTGGCCTTGGCCTACCGCTATGCCTTTGTCGCGATGCGCGGGTGACCTCAGGGGGCGAGTTCGCCCGCTTCAACCCGGAAGGGCAGGATGTTGCCGGGCGGTGGCAGCGGACAGATCGCAAAATCGGTGAAGCCGCAAGGCGGTGTGAAGGCGCGGTTGAAGTCGAGGGTGATTTCACCACCCGTCGCATCCTCACCCATCAGAAAGCGGCAGGCCGGATAGGTTTCGCCCGCAGTTGCATCCCGAAAGACGAACATCGGCACCCCGGATTTCCAATGTGTGGGCGTCAGGGTTACGGTCTTGCCCTGATGGGTCCAACTGGCCCGGTGGGTCAGCGTGACCGCAGCGGTAGAGCCGTCTTTCATTGCAATTTCCGTGGCTTCCGGGGCAATGCTTACCCATTCGGCACGGATCACCCAGGCGGGTGCTTCGGGGAAAGACCGCAGCGTCACCGTTGGCTGCAGCGTCAGGTCACGCACGCGCAGGGCGGGTACGCCGTCCACCGTGTGGATTTCCAGCAGGAAGGGGTCAACGCGCAATTGCGGAAAGGCATCCGCCACCGGGGCGAAGGGCTGGGGTGCCGCCCCCGGGCGGGCGAAGCTTGCACCGTCCGGGCCAAGGGTCAGCGTGCCCAGAAGGTCAGGACCTGAGGGCAGCGCGATGGCTTGCGTCCGGCCCACTTGGTGGCTGCCGGGGGCCAGATCAATCCGCGCGACAAGGTTCAGCCAGCCGTCCGGGGCGGTAAGGGCCGCAAGTCGTGCGGCGCGCCAGTCTGCCAAAGGGATCATGCCGCCTCAAACGTGATCCGTCGGCGCAGGAATTGCGTGGCCTTGTTCGAGACATAGGCCGGGTCGCCGGTGGTTAGGGCCTTTGACTGGGTGCCGGTGCCGCGAAACTCGGGCCGCCGGATCAGGTAGTCGGCCAGCGAGTCCGCCACGAGGTTGGCTTGGGAATAGACCTTGACCCCCTGCCCCAAGGCATCTTGAAAAACCTTGTCCATCAAGGGGTAATGGGTGCAGCCGAGGATCGCGGCCTCCGGGTGCGGCATTCGGCGCTTCAGCGCCTCGACATGGGAGCGGACGAGCGCCTCGGCCAGGATTTCATCGCCCTGTTCAATGGCATCCACCACGCCGCCGCAGGGCTGGGCTTCGACATCGACGCCAATCGCCCGGTAAGCCAGTTCGCGCTGGAAGGCGCGGGAGGCGACGGTGGCGGGGGTGGCGAAAAGGGCGACATGTTTGACGGCGACTTCGCGCGGGGGGGAGTTGTCGCCCCATTGCCGTTCGGTCAGCGCCTCGATCAAGGGCACAAACACGCCCAGGACGCGCTTGTCAGCCGGAACCCAGGTTTCCTGCATCCGCTTCAAAGCGGCGGCAGAGGCGGTGTTGCAGGCCAGGATCACCAGATCGCAGCCTTCGGCCCAAAGCCGCTCCACCGCTGCGCAGGTCAGGTTGAAGATGTCATCCGCGGTGCGGACGCCGTAGGGGGCATGGGCATTGTCGCCGAAGTAGACGAAGGGCACCTCAGGCAGGCGCTTTGTCACCGCATCAAGGACAGTCAGCCCGCCAAGCCCCGAATCGAAGATGCCAACTGCCATGCCTGATCCCTTCACGCCGCCGACAAACCGGCTGCCGCCCTGCCTTTTTGCGATCATAGGACGGAGCGCGCGCCCGCGAAAGGCCCAAGCGGCGGAAGGATTTGCCGCAGATACGGGTGGAATCGTGTTCAGGTTTCCTTATCTGGGAACCGGCATGCTAGGGTGCCGCGAGTTTTTGTGGAGGCCGTGATGGACTGGGACAAGCTGAGGATCTTTCACGCGGTGGCGGAGAAGGGCAGCCTGACCCATGCCGGGGACGTCTTGCACCTGTCGCAATCCGCCGTCAGCCGCCAGATCCGCGCGCTGGAAGAAAGCCTTGCCGTGACGCTGTTCCACCGCCACGCGCGGGGGCTGATCCTGACCGAACAGGGAGAGCTTTTGTTTGACGCGACGCAAGCCATGGTCAAGCGGCTGGATGCGACGGCGGCGCGGATCAGGGATTCTGAGGACGAGGTGTTTGGCGAACTCCGCGTGACGACGACCACGGGGTTCGGCACGTTGTGGCTGGCCCCGCGGCTGGCGCGCTTGTACGAGAAGTATCCGGCGCTGAAGATTGACCTGATGCTGGAAGAGCGCGTGCTGGACCTGCCGATGCGGGAGGCGGATGTGGCGATCCGGATGAAAGAACCGAGCCAAGCCGACCTGATCCGGAAGCGCCTGATGAACATCCAGATGCGGCTTTACGCGACGCCGGAGTATCTGGCCGCGCATGGCACGCCCGAGGTGCTGGATGATCTGAGCGCGCATCGGTTGATCAGCCAGCATGCGGGCACGCCCCAGGTCGCGGCGGGGGCGATCCTGGTGCAGGACCTGATGTCGCATGACATTCCGTCGACGCTGACGGTGAACAACTATTTTGGGGTGCTGCAGGCGGTCTTGAACAACCTGGGCGTAGGGGTGTTGCCCGATTACTTGACCGAGGATTTCCCCAATCTTCTCCGCGTCTTGCCGGACGTGCAAAGTGCCGAGGTGCCGGTGTTCCTGGCCTACCCCGAAGAGTTGCGCCATTCCAAGCGCGTGGCCGCCTTCCGCGATTTCGTAACCGAAGAGATCATGGCCTTCCGCCGTCGCCAGGCGGATGACGCGGCCGCTTAAGGTTTGCGAAACGCTGCCATGCGGCGGGTGCATATCGGCAATGCTGAATAAGCGGGCAACCTGCCCTTGTTTGCGCCACCAGTCGCCTCTATTTCCCGCTCATGCGTCGGCGATGACTGTGCTCTCGCCCTTGCATACCTCCCTGTTGGACTTGGCCGAGCGTAATGCTCGGCCTTTTTTTTACGTCTGAAGCCGGTCACGGCGGCGGGTCAGGAAGGCTGCGTCGGCGGGGGAGGCGGCCAGGGCGATGGCCCGGGCATAGGCGTCACTTGCAGCATCGGTCTGACCTGCGCGACCAAGGTATTCGGCGCAGGCGGCGTGGTAGGGCTGGTAATCGGCCAGGGGGTCGGACAGGGCCTGCAGACCCGCGATGGCCATGGGCAGATTCCCCGCCTCGGCCATCGCGACGGCCTGGTTGAGGCGGATGATCGGTGTCGGCTCATGCCGGTAGAGGCCGATGTAGAGGGCGGCAATCTGGGGCCAGTCCGGCGGAGACTGGGTCTGACAGGCGGCAATGGCGGCCTTGATCTGGAACGGCCCGGGCACGCGGCGGGCCATGGCGGTGTCGAGAAGGCCAAGCCCTTCGGCCAGCATCGCCTTGTCCCAGAGCGCGCGGTCCTGATCGGTCAGGGACACGGTCTCGCCGTTCTGGAGGCGCGCGTCACGGCGGGCGTGGGTGAGAAGCAGAAGGGCAAGGAAGCCTTCAACCTCGGCCTCTTCGGGTTGCAGATGGGCCAGCATCCGGGCCAGAAAGATCGCCTCGGCGCAAAGATCGCGGTCAAGGGAGGGGCCGACCGTATAGCCTGCGTTGAAGATCAGATAGACCACGGTCAGGACCGAATTCAGCCGGTCGGGCAGGTCTTCGGGGTCGGGCACCTTGAAGGGAATGCCGGCGGCGCTGATCTTGGCCTTTGCGCGGGAAAGGCGCTGGCCCATGGTAGGTTCGGCATCAAGGAAAGCACGCGCAATCTCACCTGTCGTAAGTCCCCCAAGGGTGCGAAGCGTCAGGGCCACGCGCGACTTGGGGTCAAGGGCCGGGTGGCAGCAGGTGAAGATCAGGCGGAGGCGCTGGTCGGGGATCATTTCGGGTTCGCTTTCGTCGGCTTCGTCGCCGACCAGATGGGCCAGATCGGCCGCCTTGCGGCTTTCCCGCGCCCCGCCGCGCAGCCGGTCAATCGCCTTGCGCAGCGCCACTTTCAACAGCCACCCCTGGGGGGAGGCGGGCAAACCCGCGCGGCCCCAGTGGGACAGCGCAGAGATGGCGGCCTCTTGCAGGGCCTCTTCGGCCAGTTGGAAATCCCGCAGACGCGAGATCAGGGCAGCGATCAGCCGCCCCCGATCATTGCGCATCACCGCCTCAAGGGCTTTGGTGACGGCAATGGCTTCGGGGGCGGCCATGGGTCAGTTGCCTGCCGGGTTGTAATCCATCAGAGGGCGCACCTCGACCGTGCCGTAATGGGCCGAGGGGATGAGAGCGGCATATTTCAGCGCCACATCAAGGTTAGGCACGTCGATGACATAGTAGCCGCCAAGATGCTCTTTGGTGGTGGCAAAGGGGCCGTCCATCGTTTCGACCTTGCCGTCGCGGATGCGGAGTGAGGTGGCCGTCTCGACCCCCTGCAGGCCTTCGCCGCTGCGCATGACGCCGTCTTCGACCATCTTGGCGCTGGCAGCGGCATAGCCGGCCATCATTTCATTGAAGGCGGGGGTGCCATATTGCGGTTCCACTTCGGGGGCGCCGTAGATCAGAAGCATGTACTGCATGATATGTGTCCTTGGGTTGATCGTTGACGTAAGGGTTCAGAGGCCGAGAATGTTGACGCCAAGGCAGACCATCAGGTTCACCGTGGCCAGGATGTTGGTGCCGTTGCCGACATAGCGCAGCGGGTGGGCGGCGTTGTCGACAGCGCCAAGCCCGAAGGGATGCGCGATGCGCCCGATCAGAAGCAAAGCGCCCGAGATGTGGAGGTAGAGAGCAGGTGCGCCCATGCCTTCGGCCAGGATCATCAGGATCAGGACAAAGGTCGTCCATTCGACAAAGTTGCCGTGCTGGCGCACACGGCGCAGAAGTTCGGTGTTGCCACCGTCACCGTAGGAGGTCTTGGTCGCGGCCCGAACCCCGCTGATGCGGAACCACAGGATCAGGAAGATGGCAGCAAGCGGAAGGGCGTAAAGCGGGGTAACGGTGAACAACATTCTTCGGTTTTCCTTTTAGTTTTGGGTTTCGTAACCCAAGGACGCTTGCACTTTGCCGATTTCGACAAACGGAGCAAAAGAATTTGAAAAAAGTTTTGCGACGGGCTTGCGGTGCTTCCCCTGCTCCGTCGCATGGCCTAAGACGCTGGCAAATTGTTGTGGAGGCTTGCCGATGTCCGAACCCGCAATCACGCCAGAGCTGGTGGCCGCCCACGGGCTGAAACCGGATGAGTATGAGCGGCTTTTGGGCATCATCGGGCGGGAGCCTTCGTTCACCGAACTCGGCATCTTTTCCGCCATGTGGAATGAGCATTGTTCCTACAAGTCGTCAAAGAAATGGCTGCGGACGCTGCCAACCACTGGCCCGCAGGTAATTTGCGGCCCGGGTGAGAATGCGGGTGTGGTGGACATTGGCGACGGCCAGGCGGTGATCTTCAAGATGGAGAGCCACAACCACCCGAGCTATATCGAGCCCTATCAGGGGGCGGCGACCGGCGTTGGCGGCATCCTGCGCGACGTCTTCACCATGGGCGCGCGGCCGATTGCAGCGATGAACGCGCTGTCGTTCGGGCTGCCCAGCCACCCCAAGACCAAGCGTCTTGTGCAGGGCGTGGTCGAGGGCGTGGGCGGCTATGGCAATGCGTTTGGTGTGCCGACCGTGGGCGGTGAGGTGCGGTTTCACGCCAGCTACAACGGCAATTGCCTCGTGAACGCCTTTGCCGCCGGTTTGGCGGATGCGGACAAGATTTTCTACTCGGTCGCGTCCGGCGTGGGGATGCCGGTGGTTTATCTTGGGGCCAAGACGGGCCGCGACGGGGTTGGCGGGGCCACGATGGCCAGCGCTGAGTTCGACGACACGATTGAGGAAAAGCGCCCGACGGTGCAGGTCGGTGACCCCTTCACCGAAAAGCGTCTCTTGGAGGCGTGCCTGGAGCTGATGGCCAGTGGAGCGGTGATTTCCATTCAGGACATGGGGGCTGCTGGCCTGACCTGCTCGGCGGTCGAAATGGGTGACAAGGGCGGGCTGGGCATCAAGCTGCAGCTGGATGACGTGCCGCAGCGTGAGACGGGGATGACGGCCTATGAGATGATGCTGAGCGAGTCTCAGGAGCGGATGCTGATGGTACTGAAGCCCGAGATGGAGGCTGAGGCACGGGCGATCTTCGTGAAATGGGACCTCGACTTTGCCATCGTGGGCGAGACGATCCCGGAAGACCGCTTCCTGATCCTGCATGGCAATGCGGTGAAGGCGGACCTGCCGCTGTCGAAGCTCGCGTCCAGCGCGCCGGAATATGACCGGCCTTGGGTGGAAACCCCGGCTGCGGCGCCTTTGGGGGCGGTGCCAGTGATTTCGGCGCTGGATGGGTTGCGGGCGCTGATCGGGTCGCCCTCATACGCCCACAAGGCCTGGGTCTATGAGCAGTATGACAGTCAGGTGGGTGCCGATACCGTGGTGGCCCCCGGTGCGGGTGCGGGCGTGGTGCGGGTGCATGGCACGGGCAAGGCGCTGGCGTTTACCAGCGACGTGACGCCGCGCTATGTGAAGGCCAACCCGTTCGAGGGCGGCAAACAGGCAGTGGCGGAAGCCTTTCGCAACCTGTGCGCGGTCGGCGCGCGGCCTTTGGCCACGACCGACAACCTGAACTTCGGCAACCCGGAAAAGCCTGAAATCATGGGGCAATTCGTGGGCGCGATCAAAGGGATCGGCGCAGCCGTGGCGGCCCTTGATATGCCGATCGTGTCGGGCAACGTGTCCTTATATAATGAAACCGATGGTAAGGGCATCCTGCCGACGCCGACGATTGGCGCGGTGGGCATCCTGGCCTCGCTGGACGAGATGATCTCCGGGCGGCCGGTGGCGGGGGATGTGGCGGTGCTGGTGGGGGTGACCCATGGGCATCTGGGGCAATCGGCCGTGCTGGCCGAGGCTTTCGGGATCGAGGCGGGGGATGCCCCGCCTGTGGACCTGGTGGCCGAGCGCAAGCATGGCGAATTCATCCGCGCCAACCGCGCGTTGATCCGGGCTTGCGCTGACCTAAGCGATGGCGGTCTGGCGCTGGCGGCGTTCGAGATGGCCGAAGGTGCTGGCCTTGGGCTGGCGCTGGAGGCGGAGGATACGGCGACCCTCTTCGGCGAAGATCAGGCGCGCTATCTGCTGGCTGTGGCGCCGGGCGATGTGGCGGCCCTGGGCGCGGCGACGACTCGCAATTTCCAGGGGCCCATCCAGACCATCATTCCGTGGGCGTCGAATCATTACACCGAATTGCTCATCGAACGGGCGCGTGGTGCCTTCGGCGCGGATTTCTGGGGCTTCTGGATGCTGGGCGGAATGAGCGGGGGCGGCATGGGGTTCATCTTTGCGCCGGAA
>JAAUPC010000033.1 GCA_012036325.1 Paracoccaceae bacterium | reverse complement strand
GCGGTGCTTGCCGCTCTTCATCATTTCGGCCTTGAAATCTTCGACCAGGGTCTGGGCTTCGGCGGCTTTGAGGGCATCTTCGGCGAGTTGCGGCGGGAAGAAGAGAAGGCCCTCTTCGTCGCCGATGACGACGTCGCCGGGCAGGACGGTCACGCTGCCGATCCGGATGGAACGCCACGTGGCCAAGCGGCTCGGCATCCCGAGCGCCGTCATTTCAGCGCCTGTCCACGTCCAGGATTTCCCCGCGCGCCGCTCCCCGCAGATGGGTATCGAGGGCGCCAATGTGATCTTCGACACCTGGGTTACCCCCTGGGTCACTGGGGCTGGAAGAGCATCTTCTGACCATGTTCCGTGAGGATTTCGAGTTTCACGATGCCGCAGGCCCGAGCCACCACGGCGCCAAGGCAAGCGTGCGGGCCGAAGCGCCCGTGGCTGCGGTGGAAGCCTCCGGCGGGGATATTTTTGCAGAAAGAAAGATCGAAGAGGGCGTGACGGGTGAGGTGATCTGGCTGGCCGATGCGGAACGCGAGTTGAAGAAGATCCCCTTCTTCGTGCGCGGCAAGGCGAAGCGGAACACCGAGAAATTCGCGGCTGACAAGGGTGTGACAGCCATCAGCATCGACACGCTTTATGAGGCAAAGGCCCATTATGCGCGATGACCGCCATATCGAGGCCTTGGAGGGCGGCGCTGCCCCGAAACGGGCCCCGCGCGCGCCGTCCTATCGCTTTGTGATCCTCACGCTCGATGCCCATGCCGCAGGCCCGGCCGCCCGCATCGCGCCGCGTCTGGCCAAGGATTTCCCGGGGATCGAGGTTTCGGTCCACGCCGCCGCCGAATGGGCCGAAAACCCCTCTGCCCTGCCCGGGCCAAGGCGGCTGTTGCCGGGGCTGATATTGTCGTGGCGAACCTTCTGTTCATCGAGGAACACATTACCGCCATTCTGCCTGACCTTTTGCAGGTGCGGGACCGGCTGGACGCTTTCGTCGGCGTGATTGCCGACCCGCAGATTGTCAAGCTGACCAAGATGGGCGATCTGGACATGTCCAAGCCCGCCTCGGGCGCGATGGCCTTGCTGAAAAAGTTGCGTGGGACAAAAGCGCCTGGCTCAGGCTCGGGGCAAAAGCAGATGGCGATGCTGCGCCGCCTGCCGAAGATTCTGCGCTGGATCCCTGGCAAGGCACAGGACATGCGCGCCTGGTTCCTGTCGATGCAATACTGGCTTGGGGCGTCGGACGATAATCTGGAGGCGATGATCCGCTTCCTGATCGGCCGTTACGCGACCAAGCACGGCTGGAAGGGGGCGGCAGCCCCGGCGCCGGTCGACTATCCGGAGGTGGGTCTTTATCACCCAAGCCTGAAGGGCCGGATCACCACTGACGCCCGCGACATGCCACGCCCGAAGGGGGCCACCGCGACGGTCGGCCTTCTGATGCTGCGCAGCTACATCCTGGCCGCCGATACCGGCCACTACGACGCCGTCATCAAGACGTTTGAGGCGAAGGGTATCGCGGTCCTGCCCGCCTTTGCGGGGGGCCTGGATGGCCGCCCCGCGATTGATGCCTACTTCCAGGGCCGGGTTGATGCGATGGTGTCCCTGACCGGCTTCTCCCTTGTTGGTGGCCCGGCCTACAACGACAGCCCGGCCGCCGTTGCGGCGCTGACCGCACTTGATGTGCCCTATGTCGCGGCGCATCCGCTGGAGTTTCAAAGCCTGCGCCAGTGGCAAGCCGCTTCGGGTGGCCTTGGCCCGGTGGAAACCACCATGCTGATCGCGCTGCCCGAGATTGACGGCGCGACGAACCCGACCGTTTTCGCGGGCCGCCATGATCCCGAAGGGTGCAACGGTTGTGGCCGCAACTGCATGCCTGCGACGGTTGAGGTGGCTGAGACCCGCGCGATGTCACCCTGCCCTGAACGGATCGAGGCGCTGGCTGACAAGGTCGCGCGGCTGGCCCGCCTGCACCGGTCGGCCACTGCCACACGGAAGCTTGCGATCGTGCTTTACGGCTTCCCGCCGAACGCAGGTGCTGCGGGCACCGCCGCCTATCTTGGCGTGTTCGAAAGCCTGTTCAACACCTTGCACGCGTTGAAGGCCGATGGCTATGACCTGACGCCCCCAGACAGCGTTGAGGCGCTGCGGGAGGCGGTGCTGAAAGGCAACGCCGCCCGCCACGGCCAGCCTGCCAACGTTCATACCACCGTCCCGGCTGCCGAGATTGTCGCCCGCACCCCCTGGCTGGCTGAGGTTGAGGCCGCTTGGGGCCCCGCCCCAGGCCGCCACCAGACCGATGGGCGCGGGGTGCATGTCCTTGGGGCTCAGTTCGGGAATGTGTTTGTTGGCCTGCAGCCGGTCTTCGGCTATGAGGGTGATCCGATGCGCCTTCTGTTCGAGAAGGGCTTCGCGCCGACCCATGCCTTCTCGGCCTATTACCGCTATATCCGCGAGGATTTCGGTGCCGATGCGGTTCTGCATTTCGGCACGCATGGCGCGCTGGAGTTCATGCCGGGCAAGCAAGCCGGGGTCGGGGCGCAATGCTGGCCCGACCGGCTGATCGGCAACCTGCCGAACGTCTATCTTTATGCCGCGAACAACCCGTCCGAGGCGACCCTCGCCAAGCGCCGGTCGAACGCGGTGACGGTCACCCACCTGACGCCCCCCCTTGCCCGCGCGGGGCTTTACAAGGGGCTTGTGGACCTCAAGGACACGCTCACCCGCCTCCGCGCGACTGATGCCGGGGCTGACGACTACGCCGAGCTTGCCGCTTTGGCGATGGAGCAGGCGAAGGCCGTGGATCTGAAGGGGGACATCGACACGCTGTGGCTGAAGCTTCTGGAGACGGAAGGCGCCCTTATCACCGACGGCCTTCATGTCCTTGGCCGCAAGCCTGATGCTGCGGCGATGGCGGAACTCCTGTCGCTGATCCCCGAGGAAGCGCGCGCCGAGGCTGCGCGCCACATGGCGCAAGATACGGAAATACCAGGACTTTTGCGCGCGCTGTCCGCCCGCTACATTGCGCCGGTGCCGGGGGGTGATCTGATCCGCAGCCCCGCGATCCTGCCCACGGGCCGCAACATCCATGCGTTTGACCCGTTCCGCATGCCGACCGCTTTCGCGCTGGCCGATGGGGCCGCACAGGCGCAGCGGTTGTTGGACGCGCACCCGACCCTGCCGCAATCGGTGGCGCTGGTCTTGTGGGGGTCGGACAACATCAAGTCGGATGGCGGACCCATCGCCCAGGCCCTGGCCCTGATCGGAGCGCGGCCACGGTTTGACCATTACGGCCGCCTGTGTGGGGCCGACCTTATCCCCTTGGCCGAGCTTGGCCGCCCAAGGATCGACGTGGTGATGACCCTGTCCGGCATCTTCCGCGATCTTCTGCCCCTCCAGACCCGGATGCTGGCCGAAGCTGCCTTCAAGGCCGCCAGCGCCGATGAGCCCCTGTCCCAGAACTTCATCCGCGCCCATTCGCTGGCCTATGCCGAAGCGATGGGGGTGGGTCTTGAAACTGCCGCCCTCCGCGTCTTTTCCAACGCCGAAGGGGCTTATGGGGCCAACGTCAACACCCTTGTCGGCCAGTCGGCCTTTGGCGATGAGGATGAGTTGGCCGATGCCTATGAGGCCCGCAAGAGCTTTGCCTATGGCCGAAACGGCAAGCCGGTGAAGCAGGCGAAACTGCTGCAGCAGGCCTTGGGTGACGTGGACCTGGCCTATCAGAACCTGGAATCGGTGGAGCTGGGCGTCACATCCGTTGACCACTACTTTGACACGCTGGGCGGGGTGGCCCGTGCCGTCCGCCGCGCGCATGGCGGCGGAGCTGAGACCCCGGTCTACATCGGCGACCAGACCCGCGGCGGCGGCCAGGTCCGCACGTTGAAAGACCAGATCGCGCTGGAAAGCCGGTCACGCACGCTGAACCCGAAGTTCTATGAGGGCCTGCTGCGCCACGGGGCCGAAGGCGTTCGGCTGATCGAAAGCCATGTGACAAACACCATGGGCTGGTCGGCCACCACCGGCCATGTCGATCCTTGGGTCTACCAGCGGCTGTCGGAAACCTTCGTGCTGGACGACGCCATGCGCAAACGTCTGGCCGATCTGAACCCCGAAGCCAGCGTCAGGATGGCGGGTCGCCTTCTGGAAGCTTCGGACCGCAACTACTGGACCCCGGATGCAGCCACCCTCGCCGCCCTGCAACGCGCTGCGGATGAGCTGGAAGACCGGATGGAAGGGATCGCGGCGGAATGAGTGGGGGGATCGCCTTTGGGACCTGTCGGAGTGGGGGCCAGCCCCCACACCCCCGGGATATTTTTTGGACGAAGAATGAAAGGGGACAGTCATGAGCCCGAAAGACGACATCCCAAGCCTGCGCGATTCTGGCCTGCGCGGCCTGGACGGAGACGGCTCGGTGCAGGTGCATCTGGACCCCAGCCAGAAGATCGAGGGGGCGAAGGTGTTCTCGGTCTACGGCAAGGGCGGGATCGGGAAATCGACCACCTCGTCCAACCTGTCCGCCGCCTTTGCGACCATGGGCAAGCGCGTCTTGCAGATCGGGTGCGACCCGAAGCATGACAGCACTTTCACCCTGACGGGCAAGCTGCAGCCGACGGTGATCGACATCCTGAAGGAGGTCGATTTCCATGCCGAGGAGCTGCGGCCCGAGGATTTCGTGACCATCGGCTATGGTGGGGTGAAATGCGTGGAGGCCGGGGGTCCCCCAGCCGGCACCGGCTGCGGCGGTTATGTCGTGGGGCAGACGGTGAAACTGCTGAAGCAGCACCACATGCTGGATGACACCGATGTCGTGATCTTTGACGTGCTGGGCGACGTGGTCTGCGGTGGCTTTGCCGCCCCCCTGCAGCACGCTGACCGCGCGCTGATCGTCACGGCAAACGACTTTGACAGCATCTATGCGATGAACCGGATCATCGCGGCAGTGCAGGCCAAATCGTCGAACTACAAGGTCCGCCTTGCAGGTTGCGTCGCCAACCGCAGCAAGGCCACCGATGAGATCGACCGTTACTGCAACAAGGTCGGCTTCAACCGTCTGGCGCATATGCCCGACATCGACGCGATCCGCCGCAGCCGTCTGAAGAAGAAGACCCTGTTTGCCATGGATGACGAGCAGGACATCGTGATGGCCCGCGCCGAATACATCCGCCTGGCGGACGCGCTTTGGAAATCGGTCAGCCTGCCGGAAAGCTTCCCCGAGTCGCTGCCGGATCGGGAGATCTTTGAACTTCTGGGGTTCGATTGATGGCTGACTACAGCGCCACGCTGACCCGGGTCGAGACGTACTTCGACAGCACCGCCACCAAGACGTGGGAGCGGTTGACCTCGGACGCGCCGGTCAGCCGCATCCGCCAGACGGTGCGCGAAGGCCGGGACCGGATGCGCGCCCTGATGCTGTCGCGCCTGCCGGAAGATCTGCGCGGTGCACGGGTCTTGGATGCGGGCTGTGGCACCGGAGCGATGACCGAGGAACTGGCCTTGCGCGGCGCATCCGTGATGGCCGCCGACATCTCGCCCAAGCTGGTCGAGATCGCGCGCGCCCGCTTGGCCGAAGGCTTGCGCCCGCAAGTCAGTTTTCATGCCGGAGACATGACCGACCCCGCGTTGGGGCGGTTCGACTTCGTCCTCGCGATGGACAGCCTGATCTATTACGACGCGGCGGACATCGCCCGCACGCTGCACGTCCTTGGGCAGCGCAGTAGGGCTGTGGTCTTCACCGTGGCCCCACGCACAACGCTCCTGATGGCGATGTGGCATGCGGGCAAGCTTTTTCCGCGCGGCGACCGGTCCCCTGTCATGATCCCGCATGACCTGAAAACCCTTGGCCGCGCCACCGGTCCTGGCTTGACCAAGATCGGCCGGGTGGCACGGGGCTTCTACATTTCCGACTGCATGGAGTTCCGGCCATGATCCTGCGGAAAAAGCATATCAAGGCGCTGGATGCCTCGTGGCTACCCTTCGCCGATGCCGCTTCGGAAGGGTTGCCGCTGCGCCAGCTGTTGCGGCTATCGTTGTTCCAGGTCTCGGTCGGGATGGCGACGGTGCTGCTTTTGGGCACGCTGAACCGCGTGATGATCGTGGAACTGTCCGTTCCCGCCATCGTGGTCGCGCTGATGATCGCCATTCCGGTGCTGGTTGCCCCGTTCCGCGCGCTCTTGGGCCACCGGTCGGATACCCACCGGTCCGCCCTGGGCTGGAAGCGGATTCCCTATCTTTGGTTCGGCTCGCTTTGGCAAATGGGCGGGCTTGCGGTGATGCCTTTCGCGCTGATCGTGCTGTCGGGCGACCAGACCTATGGTCCGACCTGGGCGGGTGAGGTGCTGGCAGCGCTGGCCTTCCTGATGACCGGAATTGGCCTTCATATGACGCAGACCGCGGGTCTGGCGCTGGCGTCGGACCGTGCGGATGACGAGACGCGGCCCCGTGTCGTGGCGCTGCTCTATGTCATGTTCCTGTTGGGCATGGGCATTTCGGCGGTGATCGTTGGTTGGCTTCTGCGCGACTATGACCCGATCACCCTTGTGCGTGTCGTGCAGGGCTGCGGGGCGGCGACGCTGATCCTGAACCTGATTGCGCTTTGGAAGCAGGAAAAGGTCCGCCCGATGACGCGTGAGGAACGCGAGGCCCCCCGTCCCCGCTTCCGCGACGCCTGGGCGGATCTGATGTCGGGCGGCTCGGCTGGGCGGCTGTTGTCGGTGGTCGTGCTTGGCACCCTGGCCTTCAACATGCAGGACGTGCTGCTGGAGCCCTATGGCGGCGAAGTGCTGGGCCTGTCGGTCGGCAAGACCACGCTTCTGACCGCCGCCTATGCCTTTGGCGCGCTGGTGGGCTTTGTCCTGGCCGCCCGCTGGCTGAGCGCGGGGCGCGATCCGTTCCGGATTGCGGCGCGGGGCATCCTGTCAGGGATCGCGGCCTTCAGTGCGGTGATCTTTGCCGGGCCCTTGGAAAGTGCTGCCCTTTTCTACCTTGGGGCCATGGTCATCGGTTTCGGGGCCGGACTGTTTGCCGTGTCTACCCTGACCGCCGCGATGGCGCTCAAGACCTCGGGCACGGGGTCGGGCATCGCGCTGGGGGCCTGGGGGGCGGCACAAGCCACCGCCGCCGGCCTGGCGATCTTTCTGGGCGGTGCCATTCGCGACATCACCGGCCATCTTGCCGAAAACGGGGTCCTTGGCCCCGCGCTGACCGACCCGACCCTTGGCTACACCTTTGTCTACCACGCCGAGATCGGCCTTCTGTTTCTGACCCTCGTCGCACTCGGACCTTTGGTCCGGGTTGCCCCGCTCGCGCCCAAACCCACCGCTGACGACCGCTTCGGCATCGTCGAATTTCCCACCTAACCCCCCGGGGTAAATAAACGGAGGATACCGCAATGGTAGGTGTCAACTTCTTCGGCAACTTTGATCTCGCCAGCCTGTCGATCTGGCTGTTCTGGGGCTTCTTCGCCCTTCTGATCTACTACCTGCAGACCGAAAACATGCGGGAAGGCTACCCGTTGGAAACGGAAGACGGGCTGAAGGCCCCGAACCAGGGGCCCTTCCCGGTGCCCAAGTCCAAGACCTTCCGCCTGCCGCATGGCAAGGGCGAGGTTGTGGTGCCGTCCGCCGACAATGAGGCCGCGCATCGCCGGGGCAATCTTGCCCTTGCCCGCACCTCGCTTTCGGAAGGCTTTCCGCATGCGCCCACCGGCAACCCGATGGCCGATGGCGTCGGCCCTGCCGCCTGGGTGCCCCGCCGGGATGAGCCAGAGCTTGATGGCCACGGCCACAACAAGATGGTGCCCATGTCACGCCTTGAAGGCTTCATGGTCACCGCCGGGCGTGACCCGCGCGGACTGCCGGTGCAGGCCGCCGATCTTGAGGTTGTCGGCCGCGTGTCAGACGTCTGGGTCGACGGCCCGGAACAGCTGGTCCGCTATGTCGAGGTCGAGCTGAACTCGGGCGGCAAGCGGCTGGTGCCGCTGACGCTGGCCCGGATCTGGGAAGACCGCGTGCGCGTGAACTTCCTGGCCTCGGACAGCTTTGCCGGGATCCCGACCACCAAGTCCGCCACCGAAGTGACCAAGCTCGAGGAAGACAAGATCTCGGCCTATGTCGCCTCGGGCTGGATGTATGACGCCCCCAAGCGCAAGCGCGGGTTCTGAAAACCTGACAGGCGAGGGCCCGCGCCCGGGCCCCGCCTTTCACATCAGCATGGAGGGTCTGCTATGTCAGGCCATGACGACTTCGCTTTCGACGCCTTGCCAGGTCTGCCGGAACGGCCCCCGCAAGGTGAACTGATCCTTTGGCAAGGCCGGCCTGATGCCTGGTCGCTTGCCCGGGACGCCTACAAGATCCGCTGGATCGCCGCCTATTTCGCCATCATCATCCTGTGGCGTGCAGCTGCCGGTTTTGCCGATGGCGGGGTCGCCCTCGCCGCCGCGATGGGGCTGCCCTATATGATGCTCGCCGTGCTTGGGCTTGGCGTCATCTTTGCCTTGGCCTGGGCGCAAGCCCGCGCCACGACCTATACGCTGACCACCGCCCGCGTTGTCCTGCGGATCGGGGCAGCCTTGCCGGTCACCTTCAACCTGCCCTTCCTGCAGATCGGCGCGGCCAACCTTGACCTGCGCCGCGACGGCACCGGCACCATCGCCTTCGACACGCTGGGCGAGACGCGGATTTCCGTCCTTGTCGCCTGGCCGCATCTGCGCCCGGGCCTTTGGGCCAAGACCCAGCCTGCGCTGCGGTCGATCCCAGATGCCGCGCGCATCGCCCGTCTTTTCGCCGATGCCGCCGAAGCGCGTGTGTCCCAGCCGCAGATCTCGCGCCCGGCGGGATTTGCCACTGTCGCTGCGGAATAGGGGGGCGAGCCATGACCGACCGTCAAACCCTGATCCACGAACCCGGTTACCGCAGCCGCGACCCAGACCTTGTGCCCCGCATGCTGCTTCGCGGCATGCTGGCGCTGGCCCTTGCCAGCCTTGCCATCACCACCTTTGCCGTGGTCACCGGGCGCGAGCCTGTGGCCCAACCCCAACCCGCCGAAATGGTCCGCGAAAAGTGGATCGTGATGGAGGGCCTCTCTGCCCAAGCCGTCATCGTCAAGAACACCGATGGCAGCGTTCTTCTCGACCTGCCGCATGGCGGCTTCATCACTGTCATCCAGTCCGGCATTTTCACCGAACGGCGCAAGCACAAGGTCGACCAGACCCTGCCGGTGCGGATCGTCGAATATGCCAATGGCCGCCTTGTGGCCGAAGACCCCGCAACCGGGTGGAGCGCCGAGCTTTACGCCTTCGGGGCCGAAAACAAAGCCGCGTTCGAACGGCTTCTGGATCAGAAATAGGGAACCGCCATCATGGGACTTTTCACCAAAACCAAGGAAAAGGTGCCCTGCACCGTCGAGGTCAGCCACCGTTTCGAAAGCCTGCACGCCCACGTTCGTTTCAACAACGGCGCGGTCGTCTATCCCGGCGATGAAGTGCTGGTGCATGGCGCACCCGTGCTTGCCGCCTATGGCGAGGTCATCGTCGAGGACCGCACCGCCACCATCACCCGCGCCACCTGGCTGGAACGCCAGTGGACCCGCCTGACCGGCGATTTCGACTTCATGGAACTGTGCGAGTTCTCTTTCTCTGAGGAGATCAAGCTATGAACATAACGCCCATGGACCTTTACCCCGACTCTGGCGCCGAAGTCGCCGCCGGGATGGCGCCGATGGACACCCAGGCGATGGCCACGGAAACCACGCTTCTGAACCCGCGCTTCTACACCACCGATTTTGACGAGATGGACAAGATCGACGTGACGCCAGTGCGCGCGGAATGGGACAAGCTGATCGCCCAGATGAAATCGGACCCGAACAAGGGCCATTTCAAGAAGACTGACGCCTGGGACGCGGTGGACTGGGACGGCATGTATCCGCCCTTGAAGCGCGAATTCATCGACTTTCTGGTCTCGTCCTGCACGGCCGAATTCTCGGGCTGTGTCCTTTACAAGGAAATGAAGCGCCGCGGCACCAATGCCGACATTTGCGAGCTTTTCAACTACATGGCCCGGGATGAAGCGCGGCATGCAGGCTTCATCAACGACGCCCTGCGTGAAGCGGGGGTGGCGGTGAACCTTGGCTTCCTGACGAAGGCGAAGAAGTACACCTACTTCCGGCCAAAGTTCATCTACTACGCAACGTATCTCTCGGAAAAAATCGGCTACGCCCGCTACATCACGATCTTCCGCCACCTTGAGGCGAATCCGGATCAGCGGTTCCACCCGATCTTCAAGTGGTTCCGCGAATGGTGCAACGATGAGTTCAGCCATGGCGAGGCTTTTGCCCTTCTGATGAAGACCGATCCGAAGCTGACCGAAAGCTTCACCAACAAGCTCTGGATCAAGTTCTTCCTGACTGCCGTCTATTCCACCATGTGGGTCCGCGACCATGCGAGACCTGAGTTTCACAAGGCCCTTGGCGTGGAGATCAGCTGGTACGACCAGGAGGTGTTCCGCAAGACCAGTACCATCGCCCGCCAGATCTTCCCGATCGAACTTGACATCGACCACCCGCGCTGGATCCCGAACCTGGAACGCATGAACCGCGCGTTCCTGGCGATGGATGCGGCCAAACGGCAGGGCGGTATCGCGGGCAAGCTGAAAGGCTGGGCGGCAGGCGCGAAAGCGGCGCTGACCTTCGCCAGCCTCTATACCATTCCGGCCAAACGCCACGCCCTGCCCGCCTCGGTGCGGCTGGAGCCTTCGTATTGACCGAGATGTCCCATACCGCTGTTCCGGCAGCGGGTAGGCGGGGGGGATGGGCGCGTCCCACCCGCCGGTGCGGCACCCCTTTCGGGGGGTGCCGCGCATGACCAATCCCTGGATCGCAGCCCTGCTGGCGCTTTTTGTCTGGTGGTTCTCCACTGGCGCGATCCTCTGGCGCGTCCGCCATGCCGACCGGTCCGGTGGGGCGGCGCATCTGATGTCCGTCCTTTGGGGCCTGCCCCTGTTGGTCGGAGGCATCTACGGCCTTGGCGTGACGCTGGACGATGCCACCGCCCCTGCCACCTACGCGGCCTTCCTCTCCGCCCTTGGCCTTTGGGGCTGGATCGAGCTTGCGTTCCTTTCCGGCATCATCACCGGCCCGAACACCGCCCTCGCCACGCCCAATGCCCAAGGCTGGGACCGCTTCGCCCAGGCCACCCTGACCATCCTCTGGCATGAGGCGGTGCTGATCGCCGCCCTTGCCCTTCTGGCATATGCAGCCTGGCACGCCGCCAATCCCTTCGGCCTTTACACCTTCGCGGTCCTTTTCTTCGCCCGCGCCTCGGCCAAGCTGAACCTTTTCTTCGGCGTGCCGCGGATCAACACGGAATTCCTGCCCCGCCCGCTCTCGCATCTTGCCAGCCACTTCCGCCACGCCCGGATGAACTGGCTTTTCCCGATCTCCGTCACCCTTCTGACCTTCGCCGCCGCCTGCTGGCTTGAACGCGCCATGGCCGCCCCGACCCCCGCCGCAAAGGCTGGCCATGTCCTCCTTGCCGCCCTGACCCTGCTGGCACTCCTTGAACACTGGTTCATGGTCCTGCCCCTGCCCGACCAGAAGCTTTGGCGCTGGATGCTTCCCGAAGTGCCCGCCGCCCATGACCCCAAACTGACCGCTCACCCCGGTCTTACTGCCAGAAAGTGACCCCCATGGACTTTGCCAGCCACTTCCAAAGCCAGCTTGACGCGCTGAAAACCGAAGGCAACTACCGCACCTTCGCCGATATCGAGCGCAAGACCGGCGCTTTCCCCCGCGCCAACCGGCACGGCGAGACGGTGGACGAAGTCACGGTCTGGTGCTCGAATGACTACCTCGGCATGGGCCAGCATGCGGATGTGATCGCCGCCATGGTCCAGACCACCCAGGCCTGTGGCGCAGGCGCAGGCGGCACCCGCAACATCAGCGGCAACACGATCCAGCACCGCGCGCTTGAGGCGGAATTGGCCGACCTCCATGGCAAGGACGCAGCGCTTCTCTTCACCTCCGGCTATGTCTCGAACTGGGCCGCCCTCTCCACCCTTGGCGCCCGCATCCCGGGTGCCGTGATCCTGTCGGATGAAGGCAACCACGCCAGCATGATCGAAGGCATCCGCCATTCCCGCGCCGACAAGGTCTTGTGGAAGCACAACGACTGGCGCGACCTTGACCGCAAGCTGCATTCCATCGGCGACCGGCCAAAAATCGTGGCCTTCGAATCCGTCTATTCGATGGACGGCGACATCGCCCCGATCCGTGAGATTGTCGAGGTTTGCGAAGCCCATGGCGCCCTCTCCTACATCGACGAAGTGCACGCCGTCGGCATGTACGGCCCGCGCGGCGGCGGTGTGACAGAAGAGCGCGGCTTGGCCCACCGGATCGACGTGATCGAAGGCACGCTGGGCAAGGCCTTCGGCTGCATGGGCGGCTACATCACCGGCTCCACTGCGCTTGTCGACTTTATCCGCAGCTTCGCCTCCGGCTTCATCTTCACCACCGCAATCCCGCCTTCGGTGGCCGCCGCCGCCACCGCCTCGATCCGGCATCTGAAGGTCAGCGCCACCGAACGCGCCGCGCAAAAGGCCAATGTTGCCCTTCTCCGCCGCAAGCTGGACCGCGCGGGCATCCCGCACATGGCCAATGACAGCCATATCATCCCGGTGATGATCGGCGATCCGGTCAAATGCCGGATGATTTCGGACATCCTGATGGAGGACTGGGGCATCTACGTCCAGCCGATCAACTACCCCACCGTGCCCAAGGGGACCGAGCGTCTGCGCCTGACCCCCGGCCCGCATCACACCGAAGCTGACATTGAAAAACTGGTCTCCGCACTCCATTCTCTATGGAGCCGCTGCGCGATTTCCCACGCAGTCGCGTGAATTTGCACAAGCGGGGTATTGCCAAACGCCCCGTGGACAACAGTATACACGGCCAGAGAAACCCCGGAGGATTCCATGCGTCTTACCCTTACCGCCCTTGCCCTTGCCAGCCTTGCAGCGCCAGCTTTCGCGCAAGACATCGAAGCCGGGGCCAAAGTCTTCAACCAGTGCCAGACCTGCCATGTCGTCCAGAACGAAGCAGGTGAGGTGCTTGCCGGCAAGAACGCCAAGACCGGCCCGAACCTCTACGGCCTGCCGGGCCGCACGCTTGGCACCTATCCTGAGTTCAAGTACGGCGAATCCATCGTGGCCCTGGGTGCCACCGGTCAGGCCTGGGACGAAGCCAACTTCGTCGAATACGTTCAGGACCCAGCGAAGTATCTGAAGGCCAAGCTTGGCGACGACAAGGCCAAGTCGAAGATGGCGTTCAAGCTGAAGAAGCCTGAAGATGCCGCCAACCTCTGGGCTTTTATCGCCTCGCTCTCGCCTGCCGCCGCTGATGCCGCTGCCGCTCCGGCGGAAGGTGCCGCCACCGAAGCCGCACCCGCGACCAACTGATCCGGACAACGGATCTGGACCTTGGGGTCCAACTTAGTCATCCCCGGCCCCAAAAGGGCCGGGGGTTTTCTATTTGCGGTGTCGGCAGGGTCGCAGCATCCTGCTTCCCTCCCCGGTCGCTTCACGCATATCGCGCCAGCAGCGCTCCGGCCCCTGAAGGCTTTCATACTGGCGCAAGTATCCTCCGGGGGTGCGGGGTGGATAACTCCCGCCGCGCGCAGCCGGTTGGCCGCAGGCCAGAGGCTGCTCAAGAAGAAACGCGCGGAACGCGCTCAATTTGGCAACCGTGGGACCGGGCCCCCCATCCAAAAAGTTCACGCCCCCTTCGCGTGATCCTCCGAACGCGCCAGACGCGCCAGACTTACACAGAAGAAAAAGCTTCCTGCCGCCACGGGCAAGGCAAAGATCCAGCTGTCGCCGCGCATCGCAACCACCGACACGGCCCGCACTACTTCCTGCAAGTCCTGCGGCGCGGGGTCGCGTGTGAGCACTGTCACTGCGGCGACAAGGATGACAGTGACCAACGGCGCAAGCGTGGCAAAGACCAGCGGATGCCGGGCGATCTGCCGTCGAAACGTCAGGGCCGTCAGCAGCCCCAAAAGAAAGAACGGCAGGGACAGCACGATGCCGATGGTAAAGGTCATCAGCAGGCCCGGCAGCATCATCCCGAAGAAGGCCAGGATGCGCGGCAACACTGTCTCGAAGAAAGGGTCGGTGAAGATGCCATCCAGCACCGTCACCCCGGGCAGGACGACCAGCGCCGAGGTCAGCAACCCCACCCCCCAGGCCTGCAGTGCCAGACCGATCTCCCGGCTCATTACCACCCTCCTATGACCAGGCGAAGTCTGCAGCAACAAGATTACCCGAAAGGGTCATGCTGACAAAACCTTAACACATCCTTAGCGCACACAGGCAAGCCCTTGTTTTTGCTAGGCCAGCTTGCCTGTCCACGCTGGACATGCCCCGTCAGCCCCGCAAGGCCAGCCCGCCTTCCGTCTCCAGAAAGGCCACCACTTCGGCGACCCCCACCCCCTGCCGCACCCGGGCCATCACATAGGGCCGCCCGGCCCGGGCCCGGCGGGTGTCGGCTTCCAGAAGGTCAAGGTCCACCCCCACATGCGGGGCAAGGTCGGTCTTGTTGACGACCAGAAGGTCCGACCGCGTCACCCCCGGCCCCCGCTTCCGGGGGATATCCTGCCCCGCCGCCGTGTCGATCACATAGATCGACAGATCGGCCAGTTCCGGGCTGAATGTCGCCGCCAGATTGTCCCCCCCGGACTCAATCAGGATCAGGTCCAGATCGGGGTGCTGCAAGCGCAGGTCAGCCACGGCGGCCAGGTTGATGCTGGCATCCTCGCGGATGGCGGTGTGGGGGCAGCCCCCGGTCTCCACCCCCCGGATCCGATCGAGCGGCAGCACCTGCGCCCGCATCAGATATTCGGCATCCTCACGGGTGTAGATATCGTTGGTGATCACCGCCATCGAACACCGCCCCGCCAGCGCGCGGCAAAGGGCCTCGGTCAGGCTGGTCTTGCCCACGCCGACCGGCCCGCCGATCCCCACTTTCAACGGCCCGTTTTTCATGTCTTGAAGATCCTCACATCCAACTCTTCATGCCGCATTGCGGCCATCTCGGCCCCGAAGGCCGCCGTCCCGATCCCCTCCACCTCGGCAGTCACCGCTGCCGCTGCGACCGCGTGGATCACCGGATGCAGACCGGCGAGCAGTGCCTGCCCCTCGGTCTGGCCCAAGGGCGCAAAGCGGGTGGCGCAGGCGACAAGGTTTGCTGCAAAGGCATGCAGGTAGATCGCCACCACCTCTCCGGCGTCAAGGTCAAGACCGGCTGCCGCCTCGCCCACCGCCACCGGCAGGGCGCAGGGGGCCAAATCGCGCCCGGTCAGGGCCGAGACGGTGCGAGAAAAGGCAGCGCCTTGCTCCACCGTCTCACTCAACCGTTCCTTCGTGCCTGCCATCGCGCGGGCGACCGCGTCCAGCACCGCGCAGTCTTGCCCCGCAAGGCAGAGGCCAGAAGCACACCACCGGTCAGGAGCCGACAGCACCATGTCAGCACAATCCAGTTCATGGAACAGTCCCCCGTAATAGGAAGGAGGAGCGCGGCGCCCCTGCCACACTCCTCCTTGCTTCACACCTTACCCATGACCGAGCGTCCATCACGGCACTTGACCCGCCCCCCGCTGCCTTGGCCGCCCACTACACGATTCTGAGTTTACCGAAATCCACACCGTCCGGTGCTGGAGGGGTCTTGAGTTTCATGGCCTCCAATACATTCACGATGCGATCCGCGACCACGAGATTGCGGTACCATTTCCGATTGGCTGGAACGATATACCAGGGGGGCGCAGTCGGTACTGGTCGAGGCTCACCGCGCTGCCCAGGGCGGTGTAGCGGCCGTAGGCCTGGCCGTAGGGCTCGATCACCGGGTTGACACTGGCCGGGAAGGGGTCGGACAGGGTCTGGCTCGGCCGGCCGTTGATGAGGCCGAGCGTCGTCGTGGTCTGCGCGAAGCCGGTGTACTGGTTCCTGATCTCGAAGGGCTACAAGACGTATCTGTTGCTGTCGCGGAACTACACGACGTACTGGCCGCGCCACGATCAACCGACGCCCGAATGGGAGTCGCGGTTGATCGGCCACCTCGCGAGAGAC
>JAAUPC010000032.1 GCA_012036325.1 Paracoccaceae bacterium | reverse complement strand
TGGGACGTATTTCTGGCGTTTCTTAATAAGCATATGAATGCTCGGGGGATGAGTAGCGAGACTGAGCGCGACTGATTAGGGCATCGAGGATAACTAAATGAAAAAGTGGTTAATCCGCGCTTCCGTGACGCTCAATGCGTTGGTGTTACTCGGCGTGGTAGGCATGGCTGCTGCCGGATGTAAACCCATAGTCGAGGTGCAGTTTGCCGATTATATCTGGCCGGGCCTCAATCAGTTGTTTACCGAGGTATCGCGCAGTTGTTATTTGACCAATGGCAAATGGCCTGTTTCGTGTGTTTTGCGCATACCTATTGGGGCCTATGGCAGCGGAGGCCCTTACCACAGCAGCAGCATCGAAAGTGTTTTGGCCAATATCAGGGGCATCAAGGTGGCATACCCCAGCAATGGAGCCGACCTCAAAGGGCTGCTTAAGTCAGCCATCGACGACCCCAACCCAGTGGTCATGCTGGAGCACAAGGGCCTCTCGCTGGCCCTGCACTACCGTCGCGCGCCACGGCTGGGGGGCTTCGCCCATCGCCTGGTGCGCGGATTATTGTCCCGGATCGGTGAGGAGTATTGTCTCCAGGCCGGCAAATGCGTGGTGGAGGTGAAGCCCGCCGGCCGGGACAAGGGGGTCGCCGTGATGGAATTCATGCAGGAAGCGCCGTTCCGCGGACGGCTGCCGGTGTTCCTGGGCGACGACGTGACCGTCAAGCGCTTCCGCCGCACCAGGCACGGGATCGAGCTGATCCCCGATACAAGCTATATTCTTGAGGCCGGGTTTGAACGCCTGCACGGCGTTGACTTCCGCAAGGGCTGCTATGTTGGCCAGGAAGTCACCGCCCGGATGAAACACAAGACCGAATTGCGCAAGGGCCTCATGCGCGTCGCTGTCACTGGCACGGCACCTGTTGGCACAGCCATCACCGCGGGCGAACGGACCCTGGGCCAGCTTTTCACCCAATCGGGTGGCTTCGGCATCGCCTATCTACGACACGACTGGGTAGAACCCGAAATGCGCGCAGGAACGGCCGTCCTTCACCCAAGCCCAGCCAGGTAAGAATTTTCTGCGAAAATTCTTGGGCGCGCGCTTTGGGTCAAGCGCGCTCGCTGTATTCCATCAACTCGGTGTGCACGATGATCATCTCATCGACGTTGATGAAGGGCGGCACCATGATCCGCACGCCATTGTCCAAAACGGCGGGCTTGTAGGACTTGCTGGCCGTCTGGCCGTTCTGCACCGGTTCCGTTTCTACCACCTTGCAGGTCACCTTCTGCGGAATGGTCACGTTCAGGGGTTCTTCTCCGAAATACTGGACCGACACCGTCATCCCGTCCTGCAGGAACGGCCGACGGTCGCCCAAGAGTTCGGCATCCAGCTCGATCTGCTCATAGGTTTCATTGTCCATGAACACGAGGCGCCCATCGGTTTCATAGAGAAACTGCTGGTCCTTCATCTCAAGCTCGACCTGTTCCACCTTGTCTTCCGACCGGAAGCGTTCGTTCAGCTTGCGCCCGTCGCGCAGGTTTTTCAGCTCCACCTGCGCGAAGGCCCCGCCCTTGCCCGGCTTGACGTGGTTCACCTTCACCGAGGCCCAAAGCCCCCCGTCATGTTCGACGATGGTTCCGGGGCGGATTTCGTTACCGTTGATCTTTGCCATGTGACACGCGAAGCCTTGGTGAAATGGTTGAAAATGTCTGAATGGCTCCTATATCTGGGCCGTGGTTGCCCGGCAAGACGACTAGATACAGTAGCATCCGGTTCCAGCCATGCGCAGTATGCATAGCGGTTATGTGAAAGCTGACCCCCCGAATCGTGTCCAAATCGTTACAAACCACGGACACCGCGAAAGACAAGAGCAAGAAAAAAGGAACGTCCGATGCTGGATACAATCGACAGCACCGCTTTCAACTTCGAGCAGGGCCAGCGCGCGCGCAAACTTTTTGCCGCCGTTGTTCTGGCTGCTCTTGATGATGCCATCGCTGATGACAAGAAATATGGCAATGGCCCGGACCAGATTGCCCGCTGGGCACGGTCGCGCGACGGGCGTGAAGTGCTGTCTTGCGCCGGGATCGACCCGAACGAACGCGTCGTGAAGGGCCTGATGGAGTTTGTCTCCAAAGGCGTGCGCACCTCGGTCGCGCTCAGCCGCGAAGAATCCGAACGTCGCCACGCGCTGGAATCCGAGACGGCCGAAGCCGCCTGAACCACCGCATCGACGCAATGAAAAACGCGCCCTTCCGGGGCGCGTTGTCATTTCGCGCGACAGGTTTCGCAACAGTCCTCTGACGTCAGTCCAGCGATCGCGCGGTCAGGGCGCGGTTGATTTCCGCACGTACCAGCTTGCGGACGTTCTGCGTGATCCGCTCACCCAGCACGCCCTGCAACTCTTCGCGGATCAAGGCGCGGACGATCTCGTTCAACGCGGACTCATCCAGCACAGTGACCGGGTTGCCATCGGCATCGGTCAACCCCTCCAGCCCTTCGACCAAAGGCGATCTTTGCGCCTCGGAAACGGCGGGCTTGGTGGTTTCCTCTTGCGCCCAGGGCGCTGGGTCGGCGGCGACCACTTCGGCTTCCTCGGCCTCAAGGGCGATTTCCGCCAGCGCAGGCTCGGGCTCGCTCCAGAAGGCGTCTTCCCACTCCCCCTCCATGACCTGCAGGTCGATGTCGGGCTCCGCTTGGGCGGTAGGGTCGACCGGTGCGGCTAAAGGGTCCGCTGTGGCAAGGCTGTCTTCAGCCCCGTTGTTGGTCGCCACCGGGTCGGCCTCTGGCACCAAAGGCTCGATCACGGCGGGCTCGATCACTCCGGCCTCGGAAGCCAGATCGGCGGTCTGCATGACCGCTGCATCATCAGCGTCGACCGCGCGCTCCGTCAGGATCAGCGGCTCAATGCGTGCGGCCTCCACCGGGACCTGCAAGGACGGTGTCAATACCAGCTTGCCCAGCCGAAGATCGCGTGAGACGACGCGCGGCCGTGCCTCGTGTGAAACCAATCGCCGGACCGAAGACAAGACGTCCTCAATGCCATCTGTACCAAATGCCTTTGACATCTGCGCCTTCCGTTGTCGTCCGCGCATTCCCCGGCAAGAGCCTAACCCGCCAACCCCAAGCGGGGCAACGAAATTCTTGGCAGAGGCAGACAGATCAGGCCTAGTCGCCGATCTTTTCCAGGATCCGGTCCAGCTTTTTGCCCTGTACCGAATGCGCCGGGGCCTTCTTCACGGCGTCGAAATAGGCCTCAGGGTCATAGGTGGCGATGCCAAGCTGCAGATGATCGACCGTCAGAAGCCCCATGGTCGACAGCACCTGATACACGCCGACGTAGCGCTGCGCTTCGGCTTGCAGCCGGGCGTTGCGTGCGTCCAAAAGCTCTTGCTCGGCGTCAAGGACGTCCAGCGTGGTGCGCGCACCCGCTGCCGCCTCTTCGCGGACCCCGTCGAATGCGGTCTGAGCGGCGCGGATCTGTTCATCCGAGGCTTGGATGGACGCGGCGGAAACCGCAAGATTTGCCCATGCGACGCCCACGTTCTGCAAGATGTTGACCGCCGTCTGCTGCAGCGCCGCGCGCGACCGGTCCTTCCCAGCCAGCGATTGCCGCAGAAGGGCCGACAGCCGCCCGCCCGCATAGATCGTCTGGTTCAGGTTCAGCCCGAAGCTTTGCGTGCCGTTGCCATCCTGGTCGATCGCGACCGATGCCCCGACGCCAACCGTCGGCTTGGTCGCGCCTTGGCCAGGTCGACCTGAAGGTCGGCAATCGTGACCAGGCGCTGTGCCTGCAAATAAGCGGATGGGTCGACCGCGCCACATTCTGCGCGTCTTCCAGGCTGCGCGGCAGCGCCGGCAGCTTCGGCAGCGCGGCCAGACGCCCCGGATAGGCCCCGGTCGCGGCCTTGTAGGATTCGCGGGCAATCATCAGATCGCCTTCCGCCGTCGCCAAGGCCGAGCGTGATGCCGCCAGCCGGGCCTGCGCAATCGCCACGTCGGTCCGGGTCGTTTCACCCACGTCAAAGCGGGCCTCGGCGGCGCGCAGTTCCTGGGTGATCAGCCGCAAGTTGCTTTGCCGCAGCGCCACGACCTCTTGGGCCAGCTTCACATCGACATAGGCCGCCACTGCGGCCAGCAGCACCTGTTGCTCAACGTCGACCAGCGCCTGACGGGTGGCCAGCACGCTTTCGCGGGCGATCTCGATGCCCAGACGGTTGCGACCAAAGTCCAGCAGCGTCAGATCCGCACTCAGCGTCAAGGAAGAGCTCAGCCCCTCGGACACATCCGGCCCGGCAAGGGTGTCAATTTCGGCGCGACGCCAGCCGGCCTGCCCGGCAAAGGCGACCACGGGCCGCAGCGACGACACCGCCAGCGCCACATCCTCATCAGCCGCCCGCAGCACAGCGCGGTTCTGGTCCAGGAGGTTTGAATTTCGATAGGCCGCGATCAGCGCATCGGTCAGGGTCTCAGCCCCGGCCATCGGGGCCGCAACGACCCCGGCCACCGCCACCACCATTGCCCGACACCAAGCGCGCATCACATCGACCTTTCAAGAACCTGCACCCTGGGCGCAGGTTATCCAATCCCGAACGTCCGGACGGGTCAACCCCGGACCGGACAGGGCACGCGCCACCCTAAAGGGTAAAGCTGCGCGCCTTGCGAAAACCGGCCAGCACTGGGGCCGTAGCATTGAAGACCGGCCGCCAGCTGACGCCGGACGCGGATTTGAAGCCAACCATGGCCGTTCCAAGCGCGCCAGTCATGAACACTGCTCCGATCCGGCCACCGTCCTTGATCTGGGACAGGATGGCATCGGGAATGGTCTCAACCGCGCCTTGCAGCGTCACCACGTCATAGGGGGCATGTTTGGCCGCCCCGGCAGCCAGCGGGCCGGCGAAGACAAGGGCATTGTCCACGCCCTCTTCCGACAAAAGCCGCTGCGCTTCGGCCGCTAGGGTCGGGTCCTCTTCGACCGCAACCACGGTATCCGCCAGCCGCGCCAGCACCGCGGCCGAATAGCCAAGCCCGCAGCCCAGGTCCAGCACAAGCTCATCCGGCTGGATATCCAGCGCATCCAGGATCTTGGCCAGCGTCCGCGCCTCAAGCATCACCCGGTCGGTGCCGATATCCAGGTTTTCGCCGACATAGGCCGCCTCGCGCCGATCCTGCGGCACATAAAGCTCACGCGGGACCGACAGCATCGCGTCAATGATCGGAAATTTCGTCACGTCTGACGGGCGGACCTGCGTGTCAACCATCATCACGCGGCGGCTGCTGAAGTCGCTCATTCTGAACTCATCGGTCTTTATATCCCTCTTCACGTCTTGCCATAGAACCCAGGGCGTCGCAACGGGCGATCAGGACACAGTCATGGATTCTGCAGGCAGGAAATGCCTTTGAAAACCGGCCGCCTGTCCTTTCAGCTTTCCTGCGCCGCGCCGGGGGCCGCGGTCGGGCGCCAACCCACGGCCTTTTCCCCCAACTTGCGGAACTTGTCCGAGGCCTGGGTCAACCGCCCGCGCCACTCGGCGTTCGGTGTTTGGCCTGCGGTGACCTTGAAGAACACCTGCAGCATGCAGGCGACCGCGAAGGGCTCGATCAAGGCGGCCTTCACCGCCCAGGCAAAGACGATGGCAAAGATGAACATGCCCCCGCTGCTTTCGCCCGGCATAAGGTAGACCACTGCCGCCGCCGGGGCCAGCATCAGAAGGAAAACCAGCGCCGCCAGAAGCCAGGTGATCAGCGTCAGCCAGGCGGCGTTGACCAGCATCGCGCGGCCGTTTTGCGCATAAAGCACCAGCCCGTCATGCGCGGCCTCCCATGCGTTCTCTGACCGGGTGCGGATCGCATGGCCCAGGATCACCTCATCCACCAGCCCGACTGCCAGCCGAAGATAGGCCCGCAGCGCCCCCATCAGCCGGTCAAGCCCGGGAATCGGCAGGATGGACAACAGCCCCTCCATCAACCCGGTGACCACGTTGATCACCCCCTTGATCAACTGATCCAGCGCAAAAAGGGCCGAGGATTGGCCAAAGCGCTGCGTCACCACGCCCTTGGCATAGGCGATCTGCCCCTGCCCGCCCGGCACCGGCTTGCCATCCATCAACTCGACCATCACAGCGATATGCCCGGCCTTGACCAGATAAAGGATGTAATCGCGGAAGAAGAAGATCACCCCCGCCGTCAGGCCAAACCCCGCAGCGCCGCCCCAGAAGGTGCTGGTGGCCTGAAAGTCGGCATCGCCCATCAGCCCCACGCCATAGCCGACGCCCGCACCGGTTCCGGTCACGATGATCAGCGCTGCGGTGATGCCGAAATAGACCACCGCGCGAAAGATCACAAAAGGCGCGGTCTGCGCCATAAGTCCCAAAGCCTTGAAAACGCTAAAATCCCACATGGCAATACCTTAAGCTACCCTATGGGCAACCTGATCGCACCGCCACGGAAAAATCAAGCCTCAGATCGCCTTGGGCCGGGTCAAGGGCACCGGCTTCTGGGCCAGCTTAGCCGCCAAGCCGCGCAAGGTTGCGGCAATGTCGGCCGCGGTCAGATGCGCCTCGGCATACATCTGGGCGGGGCTTGCCTGGTCGATAAAGCTGTCGGGTAGTGTCAGCGTGCGGATCAGCCGCCCCCGGTCCAGCCCGCCCGAGGCGGCAAGATAGTGCAGCACCTGCGCACCAAACCCGCCTTGCGCGCCCTGCTCCACCGTCACCAGCGCGCCATGTTCGGCGATCAGAAGGTCGATCAGCGCGGTGTCCAGGGGCTTGGCGAAACGGGCATCGGCCACGGTGACGGTCAACCCTTCCTCGGCCAGCATATCGGCGGCCAACAGCGCCTCAGAGAGATGCGCACCGAACGACAGGATCGCAAGCGACCCGCCTTCCCGCAGGATCCGACCCTTGCCAATCTCCAGCGCCACGCCTTCGGCCGGCATTTCGACCCCCACGCCCTCGCCGCGCGGATAGCGAAAGGCAATCGGCCCCTGGTCGTGGGCGGCGGCGGTGGCCATCATGTGCACAAGCTCCGCCTCGTCGCCTGCGGCCATCACGGTCATGTTCGGCAGGCTGGCAAGAAAGCCGATGTCAAAGGCCCCGGCATGGGTTGCCCCGTCCTGCCCCACAAGGCCCGCCCGGTCGATGGCGAACCGCACGGGCAGGTTCTGCAACGCCACGTCATGCACGATCTGGTCATAGCCGCGCTGCAGGAAGCTGGAATAGATCGCACAGAACGGCCGCATGCCGCTGGCCGCCAGCCCTGCGGCAAAGGTCACCCCATGCTGCTCGGCAATGCCTACATCGAACACCCGCGCCGGAAAGCGCATGGCCATCACATCAAGCCCCGTGCCACCCGGCATCGCCGCCGTGATCGCCACGATTCGCGGGTCACGGGCTGCCATCTGGGTCAGCCGCTCACCAAAGACCTGCGTATAGCTGGGCGCGTTCGACTTTGCCTTGACCTGCGCACCGGTCGCCACGTCAAACTTCGCGACGCCGTGATACTTGTCATCCGCCCCTTCCGCCGGGGCATAGCCCTTGCCCTTGACCGTCACGCAATGGATCAGGACCGGGCCCGAGGCGCGGGCCTTCGCCGCCCGCAAGGTGGCCAGAAGCTGGCCAATGTCATGCCCGTCAATCGGGCCGATGTAGTCAAAGCCGAACTGCTCGAACAGCGTGCCACCGCCGGGCGTGCCGGTGATCATCTCACGCGCCCGGCGCGCACCTTCACGGACCGGACCCGGCAGGTTGGCCTCAATCCCCTCGGCGGCGCTGCGCAGGGCCGCCAGCGGGCCCTTTTCGGCAATCGCGTTCAGATAGGTCGACATCGCGCCCACCGGGGGGGCAATCGACATGTCATTGTCGTTCAGGATGACGAACAGCCGTTTCTTCAGATGCCCGGCATGGTTCATCGCCTCATAGGCCATGCCTGCGGTGATCGCGCCCATCCCCGATCACGGCGATGGTATCACCGACCGGCATCCCCATTTCGCGCCCCATGGCAAAGCCAAGGGCCGCGCTGATCGAGGTTGAGGAATGCGCCGCACCAAAAGGGTCAAAGTCGGATTCGCTGCGTTTGGTGAACCCCGAGAGGCCGCCCTTCTGCCGCAGGGTCCCCATCGCCTCACGCCGACCAGTGATTATCTTGTGCGGATAGCATTGATGGCCCACGTCCCAGATCAGCTTGTCAAACGGTGTGGTGAAGACAGCATGGATCGCCACCGTCAGCTCCACCACCCCAAGGGATGAGCCGAGGTGCCCACCCGTGCGGCTGACCGTCTCGATCGTTTCCTGACGCAACTCATCGGCAAGGGTGCCAAGTTCGGCATCGTTCAGGCGTTTGAGGTCCGCAGGACAGGCAACGCGGTCCAAGGTAGGGGTGCGGCTGTCTTGGGTCATCTTGCGCCTCCGTCGGGGAAAAAAGTGCCGTGTGAGGGTGACCCACACGGCACCAGGTCCCTGTCGCCAACAGGAAGGGAACCGGGCTTATGGTCTTGCGCCCCGGATCCGGGCTGGCAAAGGCCCGGATGGCTTGCGGGGGGCGGGGTTTGGCCCGCCCCCCAAGATTTCAGGATCAGGGCTCACCCCGGTCTTCGGTGTCCCAGGTGTTGGGATCCGGCGTGTCGCGGCTTTCGGCAGGCAGCCAGGTTCCAAGATAGGCCATCACGCCCAGGACCAGACCAATCGTCACGACAAAGGCTGCGGCCATGCCGGCCCCCTTCATCATCTGGCCAAGTCCCCAGTACGCGATGCTGGCAAAGCGCCCTTCCCGGAAATAGTCGTTGTCAGACATCACTCTCTCCTCATTCCAGCGGCGCGTAGCCGTGCTCCTGTGCCCAGACATACCAGTTGTCCACCACAGTGCCGGTCAACAGAATGCCGATGCCGCCAGTCAGCGTCACCAGGATCGCAAACCACCAGGCCCAGCGGTGAATGCCTTCCATCGTGGCATTGAACCCCATGGTCCAGCGCCAGAAGAGGGCCGCGCGTTCCGAGGCAGTGCCCCGGTCGGCGATCTGCTCAAGCTCCCGGTCGCCGCCAAAGCGGCTGACGGCCAGGATCGTCGCCCCGTGCATCGCAAACAGAAGCGCCGACCCGTACAGGAAGACAATGCTGAGCGCGTGGAACGGGTTGTAGAAGAGGTTGCCGTAAGACAGGCTGAAGTTGTTGGTCCAGTCAAGGTGCGTGAAGATGCCGTAGGGCACCGCCTCGCTCCAGGATCCCATCAGGATCGGGCGGAACAGGCCCAGGACCAGGAACAGCCAGATCGCCGACGCAAAGGCATAGCACACATGCTTGCCCATCCCCAGGGCTTGCGCCCGAAGGTAGCTGCGCACCCACCAGGCCAGCACGCTGACCAGAAGGAAGAACGAAGCGATCAGGAAGTAGCCGCCTTCTGCCATCGGCGGGAAGCGCAAGCCATAGGACGAATCCGGCGGATCAAGCGACAGCCAGAAGAGGTCCCGCAGGAAGACCGCCGGGTTGTAGCCCGCCTGATCCCAGAACCAGGCGCCCACCATGAAGAACCAGACGGCCCCGGCAAACAGCGAAACCACCCCCATCGTGCCCAGATAGACGGGGCCAAGCTGGGCGTTGCCGAACCAGCCGGCAAGGGTAGAGAATCGCGCCCCCCGGCCCCGGCTGGCCAGGTCCACGCCCTCGACCATCCCCATTTCGGGGGCGCCGCGAACCTGCACCTGGGTAAAGATGTTCTGATACTCAGCCATTTACGCCTCCCGCAATGTCAGCCCACCACGGCAGCTGCAGCCACCAATCCCACCAGACGACCCACTGGTCGAACCAGATGGTCCCCGAGATCACGATGCAGACCGCGCTCCAGAAGCCCGCGTTCAGCGCCAAGAGAAGGCCCAGGCGGTGGATGCCCAGCGTGCCGACCGAATAGCCGATGAAATCGCGGAAGAACGTGTCTTCATGTTCCGGCGTCCGCATTTCGCGGCCCTTTTCAGGGTTGGCGGCCGACAGGATCAGCGCGCCATGCAGCGCCAGTGCCAGCGCGTTGGTGAAGAAGAAGCTCACCGCGATCATATGCGCCGGGTTGTAGTGGAAGTTGCCGTATTGGTAGCCCGTGTTCGACACCCAATCGAGGTGCGTCCAGATGCCGTAGGGAAAGGCATAGCCCCAGGCCCCCATCAGCACCGGCCGGATCACGACCAGCGTGACATAGGCGAAGATCGCCACCCCAAAGGCGAAGGGCACATGATAGCCCATCCCCAGCTTGTTGCAGATTTCCACCTCACGCAGCATCCAGCTGACAAAGGCGCAAATCGCGCAGATGGTGACCAGCTGCCAAAGCCCGCCTTCCCGCAACGGCGCGAAGGCCAGACCGTTTTCAACGGCTGGCGGATCGATCGAGATCAGCCAGGGATTCCAGACCCCTTCCAAAGCGGTCCCATAGAAGATCAGGATGGTGCCAAGGGCCGCAAAGAAGAAAGTCGTGACCCCAAAGAAGCCGACATAGAAGGGACCCACCCAGAAATCGAACAGGTTCCCGCCGACCAACGTGCCTCCCGGCACGCGATATTTTCGTTCGAAGCTGAGCAGTGCCATGCTTCTTTCTCCGCTAAATCCGGGGCGTGCATCGGGCGCGAGACGCTTGGCCTGCCGGAAGGTGACTGTCCCTAAAAGTGTCGCGGGCGCGGCGGTCAGACCGCCGCCCACAACGATGGCCATGGAGGGCCATGGGTCTACTCGGTCGCAGCAACGCCTTGTGCGGCAAGCGCACGGGCCCCGGCTTCTTCAAGCCAGTTGTAGCCAGGGGTGCTCAGGAGAACGAGGTGGATCATCGCGGCCAAGAGGAACAGGAAGACGCCCTGGGCAACGAAGACACGGCGAGGATCGAAGATCAGCCAGATTTTGTAAAACTTGGACATTTCTCTATCTCCTCACAACCACGGGCGCCAGATGTACACAGCCAGGTGTGCAACCACGGCAACTGCCGTGAAAAGCACGAGCCCGCTCATGTAGACGGAGTGCAGCTCTTGCGCCTGCTCGTCGGTAAGACCTGTGAAGCTCAGGTCGGTTCTATCAGCCATAGTATCCTCCGAAGGGGTTGACTGAGCCGCATACCCTGCGGCTGGGTTCACGGGTTGGCGGAATGCCTTCCCGAGTTTCTCCGCACCCCCCCCTCACAGTCGAAGGGGATGCAGTGAATGGCATTTCTGGTGGGCGTGGGCGCACGAGGCCACCAGAGGATCGAGCTACCGGGGTCCGGATCCGGCAGAGTGCACCCCCGCGCCAATGAGAGGCGCGAAGCGTGAATATCGGCGGCCTTACGGCCGGAAGATCGCCGGGGTGATGGCCCCAGCTTCGCGCCAGGCGCGGGCCAGGGGCCCATGCACCGGCAGATGGCGGTCGCGGATCAGGGCGAAGGCCCAGGCCAGGGCGGCGAAGGGGATCGCCACCAGGAAGATCAGCGCGAAGTAGACGTAGAATTCGGCCCGTGGCGTCCGATGGCCATGGCTTGCGCCGTGGCTGTCGTGATGGCCGCCTGCAGTGTGATCACTCATTGGACCTCTCCCTTGTTTGACTTTTGTGCGGCTGCGGGGCGTTGAGCGCCCAAGGCCGCGACGAATTCGAAAACCACCCGTTCCGCACCCTGATCGAGGGCAGATTTCTCTGCCGCGTCGCGCAAGGTCCGGGCCGCCGAAATGCGGGTCAGGATCGGATGCTCGCTGACGATCCGGTCCAGTTCGGCCTGCGCATCGACATCCCAAGGGAAGTCACGGCGCAAAGTGGTGGGGGTGGCGGCGGTGCTGTCCATGTCCGTGCCCAGGGGCAGGATATGGAAGAGCGCGTCGAAAAGGCCGTTGCAGACCTCTTGCAAAAGGTAAACCGCACCCGCGTAACCCATGAAGGGCGTGCCCGTGGCACGGCGGATCGCAGCACCAGGAAAGCTTGCGGGGATGAAACTGGGGGCCGGACCGTGACCGCCCTTCAGTTCCGCCAGATACATCTTTTCGTTGATCGACCCCATGACGATCAGCGGCCGGTGCTGGCGCAAACCTGCACGCACGGCTTCATTGTTCGTCTTGGTCCCCGCCACCCGCGCCACGGCCAGCGCGCAGGGCAGGCCAAGGTCGGTTTCAAGGTAGTTGCGGATGCCGCGGGTATAGGTCTCATTGGCGACAATGGCGAAGCTCGCCGTCGCAAAGAAATCCTGCGTGACCGACCGCCAAAGGTCCCACAAAGGCTTCAGCGTCGAATGCTTTTCGCGGGCGATGAACGGCTCCGGGTCAAGGCCCAGAATCTCACCCAGCTGCCGCAGGAATTTCGTGGTGCTCTCCAGCCCGATCGGCGCCTGCAGATAGGGCTTGCCCAGACATTCGGCGAGGCCCCGGCCAAACTCACGGTACATGACCACGTTGGCGTCAGCGTTCACCAGGTTCCGCATCTCGGCCAGATGCGCGCCAAGCGGCATCACCATGTTGACCTCGGCCCCAATCCCTTCGACCAGGCGGCGGATCTCGTGCAGGTCGCTTGCCATGTTGAAGGTGCCGTACATCGGCCCCAGGATGTTCACCCGCGGCTTCGCCCCCTCTGGCCGCACCGCTTCCGGAGGCATCCGGCCCTTGGTCATCCCGAATTCGGTGAAGATCCAGGTCATCGCACGGTCGGCGCATTGCCATTGGTCTTCGTCAATCGTGCGCGGCAGAAAGCGCTGGATGTTGGTGCCTTGCGGCGTCACACCTCCGCCGATCATCTCGGCAATCGACCCGGTGACCACCACCGCAGGCAGCGCCGGGTCAAGTGTCTTCCACGCCCGCGCCATTGAGGCTTCGGTGCCCGAGGTCATCTCATCTTCGCCCAGACCAGTGACCACGATCGGCAGTTCATGCGGCGGCAACGCGTCGGTGTAATGCAGGACCGAAGTCACCGGCAGGTTCTCACAGCCGACAGGGCCGTCGATGACAACCTGCAATCCCTTGACCGCACAGAAGGCATAGATCGCCCCCCAGTAGCCGCCCGCCCGATCATGATCCTGAATCAGCATGGGGCCGCTCCTTTCGCAGCCATGAACGGGCCGCGCGTAGAGACGGAAGGAAGACGCAAGGAAGACGCGCGGAAGATCATATCATCTCCTCCGCCTTCGCAGCTTTCGCGGCCTTTTCGAGCTTCTTCTGATGGATCGCCCGGAAGTCTGGCCGCAGGTTCGGGGCACCTTCCCAGATGCCCGCAGTATCGCCTTCGCCGACGCCTGCGAAGAATTCCTTCATCCCCTCCATCCGGTCCTTGCCCGCGATGGCGGCATTCACCACCTGCGCGAGGGAGCCCGCACCCGCAGGCCCCATCAGGGGCCGGGCTGAGATGAGGTTCGTGAAGTAAAGCGATGGAATCGCTAGGGCTTTTGCCTTTTGCACAAGCGGAGTGGTCCCGATGGCCAGGTCGGGCTTGAAGCCCTCCATCGCCGCCAGATCATCCTCCAGGCTCGCGCGGAACTTGATCGCAACGCCCTTGGCCTCAAGCCACTCCCGGTCCGCCGCCGACCATTCGCTGCGCGCACACGCCGTGCCCACATAAGGCACATCCGCGCCGCTTTCGATCAGCAACCGCGCGACGAGGAGTTCGCTGCCTTCATATCCGCTTAACGTGATCCGCCCCTTGATCGGCGTCGCCGCTAGCGCGGCCTTGATCGCAGGCCCAAAAGCATTCTGGGCAGCAGAGACCTTTTCACCAGCGATCCCATAGGCTTCACCGATGGCCTTCAACCAACCCATCGTGCCGTCATAACCCACCGGGGCGCTGCCAACGACCGCCCGACCAGCCGCCTGAAACTCACGGATCGCGGCCGTATAGAACGGGTGGATCGCCGCCACGACACCGCAGTCAAGGGCGGCATAAAGCTCCCGCCATTCCCGGCAGGGCACTACGGGACCAGCCGCCAGACCCATCGGGGCCAACATCGCACCGATCATCATCGGGTCGGCAGGGAACATTTCACCCAGTAATGCCACGGCCGGACGGTCCGACCGGCCACGCTCTGGCGCTTGAACCGGGCCAGCCATTATCTCTTCGCGGGCATATTTCAGCATCGCCCCGGCCAGCACATCCTTGGCCTCGGCATGGGTCGGCACGCCAAAGCCGGGCACGTCGATCCCGACGATACGAACACCGTTTATCTCGCTAGACAGCAACTTCAACGGCACGCCGGAAGCCGTTGGAACACATAAGTTTGTCACCACGACCGCATCATAGCGGTCGGGATCTGCCAGCTCATGCACGGCATCGCGGATGTCTTCGAAAAGCTTGCCCGTCACCAGGCTTTCCGAATTGAACGGCACATAACCCACAGACCGGCGGGCCCCATAGAAATGTGAAACAAAGGTCAGCCCGTAAACACAGCAGGCCGACCCCGAAAGCACCGTCGCCACGCGCCGCATCCGAAGGCCGACCCGAAGCGAGCCGAAAGCCGGACACATGGATTGTGGCTTGTCATGCGGGCCTTGCGGGTAATCCTTCGCGTAACCGTCGAGGAGGTCCGAGTTCCCCGCCGCCCGCGCCGCCGCTTCCATCTGGGTGGCCCCGGAATGGCAACCCATGCCGTCTGCCAAGCCCTGGGCATCACGCCCGGCGGCGGGGCCATCGCCCCCCGTCATCGGGGCGGCAACCAGAGTATGGCGCAGGCCTTCGGTCATTTGCCGACCTTCCGGGCTTCCAGCGCCTTCAGCGCGGCTTCCAATGCGGCAAGGGCTTCCAGATCACACATTGTCATACACCACTTCCAGCGAGGGCTTCACCGCGGCGTTCTTGCCGCGCATGTCGGCGTCGGTCGCAGGTGTCAGGACAAAGTCGGCCCCGGTCGCCTCGGCGCTGAACAGGCCCAGGAGACCGTCTTGAGACAGGGGGGCGGGGCGCACCGGCGGCGCTTCGGCGACAGCGATCCCAAGCTGTTCGAACATCGGGCCCCACTGGCTTTCGTACGAACCAACAATCTGATAATTCGCGGATTTCTTGCGCAGGTCGTCATCCTGCGGGATAGCCGCCAGGACCGGGATGCCCACGGCTTCGGCAAAGGCCGATGCCTCCCCCGTGCCGTCATCCTTGTTGATCACCAGACCCGCGATGCCGACATTGCCACCGAGCTTGCGGAAGTATTCCACCGCCGAGCAGACGTTGTTGGCCACATAGAGCGACTGCAGGTCGTTCGAGGCGACCAGGATCACCTTCTGCGCCATGTCACGGGCGATCGGCAGACCGAAGCCGCCGCACACCACATCGCCCAGGAAATCGAGGAGGACATAGTCAAAGTCCCAGTCATGGAACCCGAGCTTTTCCAGAAGCTCAAACCCGTGGATGATTCCGCGACCGCCGCAGCCCCGGCCAACCTCCGGCCCGCCAAGCTCCATCGCGAAGACGCCGCCGCGCTTGAAGCAGACATCGCCGATCTTCACCTCTTCTCCGGCCAGCTTCTTGCGGGTCGAGGTTTCGATGATCGTGGGGCAGGCCTTGCCACCAAACAGGAGCGATGTGGTATCCGATTTCGGATCGCACCCGATGAGAAGAACTCGTTTACCCATCTCGGCCATCATGTGGCTGAGGTTGGCGAGGGTAAACGACTTACCGATGCCGCCCTTGCCATAGATCGCAATGATCTGGGTCTTCTTCGACGGCGGGTCCTGCGGGATTTCCAGCGTCGGCTCGGTGTGAGCTTCATCGCGCAGCCGGGTGGCGAAGTCCTTCAGGTTCGGAACGTCATTCATGCGCGGGCACTCCAGTCGAGGATCATTTTCAGGCAGCCCGCATCGGTGAAGGCGGTTTCGTACGCCTCGGCCGCATCAGCGGCGGGGCGGCGGTGGGTAATCAGGCCGTCCAGCGACAGGGCACCGCTTTCAATCAGCGACCGGGTGGCGGTCAGGTCTTCGGGGGCCCATTCGGCGGCAATGCGGATGCGCGCTTCTTTCATGAAGGCGGGCGGGAAGGCGAAAGCGACGGGTTCGGTGTAAAACCCCGCCAGAACGATCTCGCCCCCTTTGGCAAGCCGCATGACAGCTGGTCGATCAACCCCTTGGCGCCCGAGGCGTCATAGATCGCGCGATAGTCGCGGCGCGGGTCGTCTTCCGAGGCGATGACGCTGTAGCCGACCGCGCCAGCGCGGCGTTCGGGATTGGTGTCCCAGACCGTCGGTGCCGGCGCACCGGCGGCCAGGGTCAGGCGGGCCAGAA
>JAAUPC010000031.1 GCA_012036325.1 Paracoccaceae bacterium | reverse complement strand
ACCGTGGCGCCCTGTTCGAGATCGTTCAGCCCCCTTGGCCGTCAGCGACACAAACGCATCGCGCACATCCTCGCGCGGCAGATAGCAGTCCAGCACCAGCCCCTCAGGCTGTACCGTCGGCATGTCCTTCATCGAATGCACCGCGATGTCGATCCCGCCGTCCAACAACGCCTCTTCGATCTCGCGGGTGAAGAGCCCCTTCCCGCCAATCTCGCGCAGGGCCTTGTCCTGGATCTGGTCGCCGGTCACCTTGATGACCACGATCTGAAACGCCGCCTCCGGCAGGCCATACGCCTCACCCAGACAACGCCGCACCTCATGCGCTTGCCACAGCGCAAGCGGAGAGCCACGGGTTCCAATCTTCAAGGGGCGGGCGGGGGAGGGGAGGGTATCGCTCATGCTCCAAGGCATAACGCTGTCAATCAAGCCTGACAACTCTTGACAACCAGCCGCCCCCGTCCGACCCATGGGGAAATGATGATGAGGCTTACATGACCAAGACAATCCTGCGGGCGCTTCAGGGCGAAGTGCTGCCCACCCCGCCAATCTGGATGATGCGTCAGGCGGGCCGCTACCTGCCCGAATATCGCGAAACCCGCGCCCAGGCCGGTGATTTCCTGAAACTCTGCTACAACCCCGACCTCGCCGCCGAGGTGACGCTGCAGCCGATTCGCCGCTATGGCTTTGACGCGGCGATCCTCTTTGCCGATATCCTGCTTTTGCCGCAGGCTTTGGGGCCCAAACTCTGGTTCGAAACCGGCGAAGGCCCGCGCATGGAAACCACCACGACGATGGGCCAGGTCGCGAACCTGAAGCCAACTGTCGATATTCACGACACGCTGTCGCCGGTCTATGAAACCGTCCGCATCCTTGCCCGCGAACTGCCAAAGGAAACCACCCTGATCGGTTTTGCCGGGGCACCGTGGACCGTAGCCACCTATATGGTCGCGGGCAAGGGGTCCAAGGACCAGGCCGCCGCCCATAGCCTTAAAGACCACGACCGTCCGACCTTCCAGGCCCTGATCGACCGCGTCACCGAAGCGACTGTCGAATACCTCTCGGCGCAGATCGACGCCGGGGCCGAGGTGGTCAAGCTGTTCGACAGCTGGGCTGGCAGCCTGAAAGGCCAGGATTTCAAGGATTTCGCCGAAGCCCCCGCCGCCCGCATCATATCCGCCCTGAAGGCCCGCCACCCGGGCGTGCCGATCATCGCCTTCCCGCGCGAAGGCGGGCAGGGCTACATCGGCTTTGCCCACCGCACCGGGGCCGATTGCGTCGCCATCGACAATTCGGTCAGCCCGGAATGGGCGGCGGCGAATGTGCAGATTGACGGCTGCGTGCAGGGCAACCTTGCGCCGGAACATATGGTCACCGGGGGTCAGGCCCTGATCAGCGCCACCCGGCATGTGGTCAAAGCCTTTGCCAAAGGTCCGCATATCTTCAACCTCGGCCACGGCATCACGCCCGACGCCAACCCCGACAACGTGCAGTTGATGATCGACACCGTGCGCGGGGGCTAACGTGGGCAGTCTCTGGATCGCGGCAACCCTGATCGCCGCCGCCGCCCAGACCGCCCGCAACACCGCGCAGTCAGGCTTGACCGCGAAAATCGGCACATTGGGGGCAACGCAGGTCCGCTTCGTCTTCGGTTTCCCGTTCGCGCTGGTCTTCCTCGGCCTTGTCACCCTCGCCACGGGTGAGGGCGTGCCGGGGCTGACGGGGGCAAGCCTTGCCTACACCACCCTTGGTGCTGTGGCGCAAATCGGCGCGACGGCGCTGATGCTTGTCACGATGAAATCCCGGTCCTTCGCGGTGACCACCGCCTGGATCAAGACCGAGCCGGTGATGGTCGCCCTTATCGCCGCCGTCACCATCGGCGATGCGCTGACCCCGGCAAAGCTTGTGGCGATTGTCGTGGCCACGGCCGGGGTCGTGATCCTGTCGACCAAGCCCGAGACCACGCGCGGCATGCTGCGCGACTGGGGTCCGGCGGCCACGGGCCTATTGGCGGGGCTGTTATTCGGTGTGGCGGCCATCGGCTTTCGCGGCGGCATCCTGAACCTGACGGAGGGGGGATTTCTGATCCGCGCCTCAACCATCCTGGTGGTCAGCCTGGCCCTGCAAAGTGCGATGCTGCTGGCCTGGCTCGCGGTCTTTGACCGGCGCGCGGTCGCGGCGTCCTTCGGGGTCTGGCGCACCTCACTCTTGGCAGGCTTCCTTGGGGCCTTCGCCTCACAATTCTGGTTCATCGGCTTTTCCCTGACCACCGCCGCCAACGTGCGGACCCTGGCACTGGTCGAGGTCATCATGGCCTTGGCCGTCTCGGCCTATGTCCTGCGCCAGCCGGTGACGCAGCGGCAGAAGGTCGGCATGGCGGTTATCGTGCTTGGCGTGGGCCTTTTGCTCAATGCGCAAAGGCCGGTTTAGGCTGGCAGACTACGGCGGATCGGTAGGTGTGAAGGTGTTAAGAAACCCCTAACGTCCGCGCATAAGCCTTTGATAAATATAGACTTACATATTTTGTCCACCGTGGACAGTTCAGACCACGATCTCCCGCGGGACGATGAAATCCACCGCGGTCCCCGTCCCGAAAGTGACCTGACCCCAGTCCGTCATATCAAACTCGGCCACCAGGGTGGCTCCGGTCGGATAGCGGGCGAAGTCGGCGTTGTGGGGGGGGTGGGCGACCAGCCGGGCGGCAAACTCGGCGATCCCGGGGTTGTGGCCGATCATCATCACCACCTCCGCCTTGGCATGGCGCAGGACCGCCATCATCACATCCGGCCCGGCGTGGTAGAGGGCGGGCTTCAACTCCAGCACCGGGGTGCCGGGCAGGGCTGGGGCGATGCCGGTAAAGGTCTTCCGGGTCCGCAAGGCGTCCGAGCACAGGACCTCACCCGGAATGTAGTCGCGGCTGGCAAGCCACTGCCCCAGGTCCGCTGCCGCCGCCTTGCCGCGGTCGTTGAGGGGGCGGTCATGGTCCGGGGTCAGCGGATCGTCCCATGAGGATTTCGCGTGCCGCGTCAGGATCAACCGCTTCATTTATGGAACTGCCTCATGTGATAGCCCGACTGTTCGGGCAGTCTTGCATAGGACCGCGACAGCGGGCAAGCGCGGCGAACCTGACAGCCAGCGGTCAGGCAGTCTTGCCCTTCCGGTTGGTCCAGAAAGCCATGGCAGGCGGGCAGGTCATAGCCAGCGCCGGTCAGCGCGCCCGCGGGGCAGGCGGTCAGGCAGGGGGCGGGGCAGGTGTCACAGGGGCGGGCTGTGGCAGGGGGGACGTCGACCACCTCTTTCAACGCAAGCGCGCCGCGAAAGCTGACCAACAGGCCCTGCCGGGCATGGACGAGAAGGCGGACCGGGCTGTCCCAGACCTGCCCGCTTCTCAGGGCCCAGCGGTAGAACGGGTGATAGGGCGGCCCGCCAAAGGGGAACAGCGCCTTCGCCCCAAGGTCACAGGCCAACCGCCCGATTACCCGGCGCGACCAGCGGTCAACGGGGTCAGGCTGGCCGTCCCATTCCGGCTGGGACTTGAGGTGTGGCCAGAAGCCAGGTTCGGAAGGACCGATCAGCAGAACCGTGCGGGTGCCTATGGGCAGGCCGTCTTCGTCTTCGGCCACCTTAAAGCCGCCCAACACCTCAAGCCGATGTTCTGCCAGCCGGGCGCTCAGCGCCGAAAGGGCAGCCACAGCGCCCAAGCCAGCTTCATTGGTCGGTCGTCCTGCCATTCCAGCCCCACGGTCATCGCCTCATGCCCCGCAACGGGTTGGGGCACATAGGTGCGGAAGATGCGGTCCCAGACCGACAATGAAAAGCCGAAGTTGCTGTCATGCTCTTCTCGCCGCACGGAATGGTGGACCCGGTGCATGTCTGGCGTGACCAGCGCCAGCCGCAAGACTTGCTCCAGCCCTAAAGGCAGCCGCAGATTGGCATGGTTGAACAATGCCGTCGCATTCAGCAAAACCTCGAAAACGATAACCGCAAGGGCTGAGGGTCCGATCAGATAGACAAGCCCCACCTTCAGCGCGGCCGAGGCGGCGATTTCGACCGGGTGAAACCGCAATGCCGTTGTCACGTCAAAATCACGGTCGGCGTGGTGGACGCGGTGAAACCGCCAGAAAAGTGGGACCTTGTGGGTGATCAGATGCTGCAGCCATATGGCGAAGTCAAAGATCAAGACGGCAAGGAGAAGCTCAACCCAAGCTGGCAGATCCAGTTGGTTGAACAGGCCAAGCCCCAGCTGGCCTGCGTCCACTGCGGCGGCGACGGCAAGGATTGGCAGCGCCAGCGCAAGCGCCCGGACAACCAGCGTGTCGATCACCGCAATTGCGAGGTTGGTTGACCAACGGCGGTACCGGGGCTGACTCAGCCTGCGTCGGGGGGCCAGCCGTTCAAGGGTCACAAGGACCCCAAGGACCGCGACAAAGACCGCAAGTCGGATGGCAATCTCATGTTCCAAGCGGCAGACCTTTGAGCTGACCCAGCCACCCTAATCCCCATTCGGCCCCGGTTCCAGCGCGGCAGATCTTTTCGAAAGAGTTTGGCCCCGGATCACCAAGCCGCGCGCGCAAGGGAGCCGGATGCGGTTCCCCAAATTCACGCTCCGGTCACGCCGGCATGACGGCGGCGGCCTATTCAGTCTGTGGTCGCGCGTACCAAGGTCTGGAGGCCAATCGTGAACAGCTTTATCCTGGGGGCGGTGTTTTCAGCTGCAATCCTGAACAACCTCGCCCCCGGGCCCAGCATGTTTCTGGTTTTGGCGCGGGCCAGCAAGGCGGGTCTGACGGCCGGGCTGGTTGCTTCGGCGGGGGTCGTGTTGGCCCAGATGATCTACTTGATGGTTGCTGGGGCGGTCTTGATCCTTGCCATACCCCTGTCCGAAAGCCTTTTCAGCGGGCTGCGGTTGTTTGGTGCGGTATTGCTGGTCTATATGGCCTGGCGCTTACTTGCCGACGCGCGGGGCGACCCTTCCGGGCCCGCACCAAGGGCGGAACGGGGCGACTTTTTCCATGGCGTGTTGGTTGGTTTGGCCAATCCATTCAACATGATCTTCATGTTCGCCGTGTTGCCCCAAGTGCTGCCCGCAGTCGGGCTTACGATGACAGATGGTGCCTTGGTCGCCGTGGCGATCTTTCTGGCGTCGGCGCTGCCCAAGATCATCCTGGTTATTGTTGCTGACGGTCTTGGCCGGACAAACTGGCTGCCAAGGTTCTGGTTGAACATGGCCGCCGCTTTTGCCCTCCTGACCTATGCCGTGATGGCCGTGGTCAATTCGATTGCCGCCTGAGCGCATGATCACCGCCCGGCGCGCGGCTTGACCCTTGGCGCCGTGGCGCGAATCTGGCTTCCGGCGCCATGGTCGGTGAACAGTTCCAACAGGCAGGCGTTGGGGATGCGGCCGTCCAGAATGGTCACGGCTCGGGTACCCTGTTCGATGGCCAGAAGCGCGGTTTCGGTCTTGGGGATCATCCCGCCGGAAATCACCCCGTCGGCCGTCATCTGGCGAATCTCTTCGGGCGTGATCTGGGTCATCACCTGGCCATCGGCGTTCTTCACACCCGGCACGTCGGTCAGAAGAAGCAAGCGGTCCGCCTGCAGCGCGCCCGCAATCGCCCCGGCGGCAGTGTCGCCGTTGACGTTGAACGTCTCATTATCCGCCATTCCGGTCCCGACCGGTGCGATAACGGGGATGATGCCCGCGCCGTAAAGGTCGCGCAGAACCTGGACGTTCATCTCGATCGGGCGGCCGACGAAGCCAAGTTCGGGGTCGTCAGCCTCGCAGACCATAAGGTCATCATCCTTGCCGGAAATACCGACCGCGCGGCCCCCGGCATCCATGATCGCCTGCACGATCCGCTTGTTCACAAGGCCCGACAGGATCATCTCCACCACCTGCACAGTGGCTTTGTCGGTCACGCGCTTGCCGCGGACGAATTCGGACTTGATGCCCAGTTTGCCCAGCATGTCGTTGATCATCGGCCCACCGCCGTGGACGACGACCGGATTCACGCCGACCTGCCGCATCAGGACGATATCTCGGGCGAATTCAGCCATTGCGGCGTCGTCGCCCATGGCATTGCCGCCGAACTTGACCACCACCACCGCGCCGGTAAAGCGCTGAAGATAGGGCAAGGCCTCGGACAGCATCTTGGCGGTGTTGAGGGCGTCTTGCATGGTCAGGGTCTGCTGTTTCATGGCGGGGCCTCCCCGGTGTGTTGCGCGTTCGTTTAGCGCAGTCGCGCGGCTAGGGGTAGCCTTCGTAAACCTCGGCGAGCGTTTTGCCGAAGGCGCGCTGGAACGCGTCATCTACAGTCAGGCCCGTCCCCAACAGGCGGTAGAATTCACCAATCGGTTTTAGCCCGGTTTCTCGGGTCAGGTCATCGGTCACCAAAAGGCCGGTGCGGCCGATGCCTGCGGGATCTTCAAGGCTGGACAGGTAGTATTCCATATGACGCGGATTGGTCACGCCGTCCGTGCGCAGTTTTTCAACAGATGTTTTCCGGCCAAGCGGCGTGATCACCCCGTCCACCTCGCGTTGGAGGAGTTGCATTGTGCCCACGATCAGCCACGTCGGCCCGTTCCGGCGGAGGTATTCATCGTCCGAGCCGGTGGCGGGGTCGCCGGTCAATTGGGTGATCATCTCCATCGCCAGCACTCGGCCAAGCTGGTTGCGAAGATCACGCGCGGTGAACCCGCTGTTGTAGGTCGCGTCGGGCTGGTGGCAGAAAAGGATCACGCCCGGCAGGTGGTTGGACGCTATGCCATAGTCTGGCGCGTCCTGGCAGAGGCGAGCGGTAAAGCGGCGGACCGAGGCAGCGGAGGTTTCGGTCAAGGGCGCGGCCCGATCTGAAATCTTCGCCGCATTCGAGCCAATGACGATGTCCACCGGGGCCGCAAGTTGAATGCCGAACAGGCTTTCCACCACTGTCAGGGCTTTACTTGCCTCAAGCAGAAGGTCGGTCCGCAGATCGTTGTCGGGGGTGCCCGCAACCTCAATACGCAGGCGGCGCCCGAAAGAGGGCCAATGGCGCGACAGGTTTTTGTCGGCCCCGGCAAGCTCTCGGCAGAAGACCAGGGCCGAGAACGCATCAAGCTGCCGATCTGCGACGATGGCATTCGCCGCTTCGTAGGCGGCAAGGGCATTGCGGGTGGCAGGGCCGATCTTGCCATCTGCGGGGCCGGGGTTGAAGCCAAGGGTGGCAAGCTGCTCTTGCAGGCAGGTGGCGTTTTCGCCGGCGGCGGCGGGTTGCGCTGCGGCAAGGGCCAGCCAAAGGGCGGCGAGAAGGCGGCGGGCTGGGGTCATCGGGGTATCTTCACCTGGGGCGGTTGTGGCGGAGGTTCCGCTGCAACCGAAAGTGTACCGTTCCGCGCCCGGGTTGCAATGATCCGTGCCGCCGGGCCTGGCTTGTCTTTCCCGACCAGAAGCGTAGGGTTTAGGCCACAGGAGAGACCGCATGTCCGAACAGAAGACCATCGTCCTGACAGGCGCCAGCCGGGGGATCGGCCATGCCACGGTCAAGCGTTTTTCGGCAGAGGGGTGGCGCGTCCTGACCTGCTCACGCCAGCCGTTTGACCCCCGCTGCCCCTGGCCGGGGGGCGAGGACAACCATATTCAGCTTGATCTGGCCGACCCCAACAAGACCATCGCCGCGATCGAGACGATTAAGGCCAAGGTTGGCGGGCGAATTCATGCGCTGGTGAACAATGCCGGAATCAGTCCGAAAGGCGCTGGTGGTGCGCGGCTGAACACGCTGGACACAGACCTGCGGACCTGGGGGCATGTGTTTCACGTCAATTTCTTCGCGCCAGTGATTCTTGCACGGGGATTGCGGGACGAATTGGCGGCAACGAAGGGGGCCATCGTCAATGTCACTTCGATTGCCGGGGTGAAGGTGCATCCGTTTGCCGGGGCGGCCTATGCCACGTCAAAGGCGGCACTTGCCGCGCTGACGCGCGAGATGGCGCATGATTTCGGCCCGCTTGGGGTGCGCGTCAACGCGATTGCCCCGGGCGAGGTGGAGACGGCGATCCTGAGCCCTGGCACCGACAAGATCGTGGAAAAGCTGCCGCTGCAGCGCCTGGGTCAGCCCCGCGAAGTGGCGGATGTGATCTGGTTTCTGTGTTCGGAACAGTCCAGCTACATTTCGGGCGCAGAGATTGAGGTCAACGGCGCCCAGCACGTCTAAGGGTCAATTCAACTTTTCAAAGCTGATGGTGACATCTCCGACATCCACGCCAAAGCGCTGCATGTAAGCGCGGTTCAGCAGGCGGTCGTCGGACAAAAGCCACATCCAGTCATCGAAGGTCACGCGGACGGTGTCTGCCGTGCCATCGGCGGCAGGGACAGGCAGGTCGATCGTGTAGCGCCAGTTGAAGCGGTCGCCATCCTCTAGGCCCGTCGCCTCGCCAATCACGCCAGGGGCTGTCCCGCGCCAGCTGTCCGGGCCGGTCTTGACCAGTGTCCATACGCGCTGTTCGGTGGAGCCATCCTCATAGACGAAATCCTCAACCAGGCGCAGCCGTTCGCCGTTCCAGTCGCCCTGGATTGTCACGTCAAAGCGGCGGCGGACGGTGCCGAAGATGTCCTGGAATTGGCCTTTGGCGACAAGGGTGCCGTCGAAGAACTCTTCCAGGTTCAGCTCGCGGTCACTAAGCGTGGGGTCGTTGAACGAAGGTTTGCCAGTGCAGGCGGCCAGGAAAGCGGCAGCTGCAAGGGCGAGGGCGGAGGCGAATGGCAGGCGCATGGCGAGATCCTTTGTCCGTCATACGCAGATCGCGCGCAACTGGATGCATGGCGGGCCAAGCGGGCAGGTCCCGGGCTTTGCCTTGGCCGCCGGGCTTTGGCATAAGGGGCTGACCCTTGCCGAAAGGTGCCCTGATGCTGGACGATGCCGAAATCCACCCGCTTTTTGAAGGCGCGCCCAAGGACCTTGCGTTTCGCAAGCTGCGCAAGCGTCTGGTCGCACAGGTGCGTGAAGCGATCGACACCTACGGCATGGCCAGGGCCGGTGAGCGGTGGCTGGTCTGCCTTTCGGGCGGCAAGGACAGCTATACGCTGCTGGCGATCCTGCATGAGTTGAAGTGGCGCGGCCTCTTGCCGGTGGACCTTCTGGCCTGCAACCTTGACCAGGGCCAGCCCGGCTTTCCGGCGACCGTCCTGCCGGAGTTCCTGACCCGCATGGGCGTGCCGCACCGGATTGAGTATCAGGACACCTACTCCATCGTCATGGACAAGGTTCCGCAGGGCAAGACCTACTGCAGCCTCTGTTCGCGGTTGCGCCGTGGTAACCTTTACCGCATCGCGCGTGAGGAGGGGTGTTCGACGGTGATCCTTGGCCACCACCGCGACGATATTCTTGAGACCTTCTTCATGAACCTTTTCCACGGTGGGCGGCTGGCCAGCATGCCGCCGCGCCTCCTGAACGAAGAGGGCGACCTTTACCTTGCCCGCCCGCTTGCCTTCGTGGCCGAAGCGGATTGTGACAGATTTGCCCGGGCAATGGCCTATCCGATCATCCCCTGTGACCTCTGTGGCAGTCAGGAGGGGCTACAGCGGATGCAGGTCAAGCGGCTGCTGGATGGCTGGGAAGCGCAAATGCCTGGGCGCCGCCAGATCATGTTTCGGGCGCTGATGAATGCCAAGCCATCGCATCTGGCTGACCCGACCCTTTTTGACTTTGCCGGGCTGAGGGTTGCGAACGCTCCGGCAGATCAAGACAATTGTCTGCAACTTTTGGCAGAGCGTTAAGGAACTGATCAGGAACATTCTCCTAGGTTGATCGCATCCGGGCCAAGGGGCCTTTCAGATGCGGGGTGCGGCAATGCGACCTGGTGTGCAATGGCTGGCTGGGCTTCGGGCGCTTGGGGTGCAACGCCGACCCGAACTTCTGGTCTTCCTGCCCGCCTTGGCCCTTGCGGTCCTTTGGACCGGCGGGGAACGGGCACTGCTCGCCGTGGCCATTGTCTTGCCTTTGGCCCTGGTGCTCATACGGTGGCTATTGCCCGCGCCAGTTTCCTTGCCTGTTTCGGATCAGGTGATTGACCGCCTGGACGCCGCCTTGCGCGATACGTCCCAAGGGGACCGGCAGACCGGCTGCTTTGTGCTGCAGTTCGATGACACATCATGGCTGTGTGACCGGCACGGGCGCACCCGACAGTCCGAGATTTTGGCGGCATGTGTGGCGCGAATCCGCGGGGCAATGCGACCGGGCGACATGCTGTTCCCGCTGGAGGACGGCAGCTTGGTCGTGGCGCTGGCCCCGACGCAGCGCCTTGATCTGGAAGTGATGGTGCGCATTGCCGGACGGCTGCAGCTTGTGGTGCAGCAGCCGATGCTGCTGGGCGAGGGGTCTGCTCAGGTGACCTGCTGCATCGGTTTTTGCCATGCCCGGCAAGTGACGGAAGCGGGTGGCCGGTCCCTGCTTGAGGCGGCCCAGGTCGCCGTGGACGAAGCGATGCGGTACGGACCGGGGGCGATACGGGCCTATACCGCCGATCTTGCAAAGGCGCGGGCGCAGCGTGATGCCCTACGCGACGGTTTTGCTGCAGCCGTGGCTGCAGGGCAGGTGCGGGCACATTTTCAGCCGCAGCTTTCCACCGACAGTGGTGAAGTTTCCGGGGTCGAGGTTCTGGCCCGCTGGCACCACCCGGAACAAGGCTGCCTGACGCCAGGTCAGTTCCTGCCAGCGCTGGAGGGCACAGATCTGATGGCGCTTTTGGCGCGCGAAATGCTGGGCCAGGCGCTGCAAGCGCTGGCTGCCTGGGACCACGCCGGCCTGCGCGTGCCACAAGTTGCCGTGAACTTCGCTGCTGAAGAGTTGCGGGATCCGCAGTTGCCAGAGCGGCTGACCTGGGCGCTGGACCGCCATGACCTTGCCCCGTCGCGGCTAACCGTCGAAGTGCTGGAATCGGTGGTCGCTGGGGAAGAGGATGACATTGTTACCCGTAACATCGCGCGTATCGCCCAGCTTGGCTGCGGTGTTGATCTGGACGACTTCGGGACGGGCAACGCCTCGATCACCTCTATAAGGCGCTTTGCCTTGCAGCGCCTGAAGATCGATCGCAGCTTCGTGCGCGACATCGACACGGATCGTGGTCAGCAAAAGCTGGTGACGGCCATTCTGTCGCTGGCGGAAAAACTTGGGCTTGAGACATTGGCCGAAGGCGTTGAAACCCGCGGCGAACATGCCATGCTGGCCCAACTGGGGTGCGGTCACGTCCAAGGCTATGTGATCGCCCGACCGATGCCGTTTGAAGACATGGCACCCTGGCTTGTCCGTCACCGGGAAGAGTTGGCCGCTGCGCTTTGCATCGACATGCGGGCCCGTTAGGCAAACGCCGGTTGCCTGGTGGCACGGAACGGGGTGGAACAGGCGCGGTCTTCAAGACCGAGCAACACCCGGTTCAAGGTTCTGCAGACAGCGGCAGAGTGGGCCGGACGCAATGATTTGACAGCCGATGCCACCCATGACGGGGTGAAAGCGCTTGACCTTTGCCCGGCCCTGTCGTTGAAGCACCGCTGATCACGGGTGATCGGCATGGTGGTTGATCGATGGAAGAACAGAACAACAAGAACCTGATCTTGGCGATGGTGCTCAGCGCGGCGGTGATGATCATCTGGTTCGTCCTGTTCCCGCCGCCCGAACCGGTTTCCAATCTGACCACCCCCGCCGGAACCGAAGCTGTTGCGCCCTTGGCACCCACCGCTGACCCCGCCGTCGACGCCCAGGCTGGTGCCGCGCAATCTGGCGCCTCCCCCGCTGTGCCAGAAGCTCCGCGCCTGACGATGACACGCCAAAACTCTCAGGCTCGCTGTCGCTGTTGGGCGGGCGGATCGATGATCTGTCGCTGAAGGGCTACCGCGAGACGCTGGAGCCCGGGGCAGACACGGTCCACGTCTTGTCACCCGTGGGTGAGGATCTGGCCTATTACTCGGTGTTCGGCTGGCTGCCGGGTTCGGGTCTTGCGGCAGGCGATGTGCCGGACGCGATGACGGAATGGCAGCTTGCGGCGGGCGACACGCTGGCACCCGGCGCGCCGGTCAGCCTGCGCTGGGACAACGGCAAAGGGCTGACGTTCCTGCGCGACATCTCGGTCGATGAAGACTTCATGTTCACGGTGACCGACCGGGTGGAGAATGTATCTGCCGGGTCGGTGACGCTGCAGCCCTACGGGATCATCGCGCGCCACGGCTTGCCGCAGTTGCAGAACATCTTCGTCGTCCACGAAGGGGCCATCCAGCGCAATGATGGCGAACTTCTGGAGACGGACTATGCCGACATCACCGAACTTGAGGTGGACCCGGCTGAAGGACTTCCGGCACAAGTGACGCAGTCCGAGACGGATGGCTGGATCGGCTTTACCGACCATTACTGGATGACGACCCTGATCCCCGAGCAGGGCAAGCCCTACAAGTCGGTGCTGAAATATGTGCCGAACGCCGGAATCTATCAGGCCGAGGTTCGTCCCCCTGCTGTAAGCCTTGCCGTTGGTGCCAGCAGCGCTTCGACCGTACAGTTCTTTGCGGGTGCCAAGGAATGGGCCACGATCCGCGCCTATGAACGCGAGGGCGGGATCGCGGGGTTTCTTGATTCCATCGACTGGGGCTGGTTCTACTTTCTGACCAAACCGATTTTCGCAGTGCTGCACTGGCTGAACGCCATGATCGGCAACATGGGCCTGGCGATCATCGCGCTGACCTTCGTCTTGAAGATCATCGTGCTGCCGCTGGCCTACAAATCCTATGTCTCGATGGCGCGCATGAAGGAACTGCAGCCAGAGATGGAAGCGTTGAAGGAATGCGCGGGCGACGACAAGCAGAAACTCCAGCGCGAGATGATGCAGCTTTACAAGGATAAGAAGGTGAACCCGGCCGCGGGCTGCCTGCCGATCCTGATCCAGATCCCGATCTTCTTTGCCCTGTACAAGGTGATCTTCGTCACCATCGAATTGCGGCACGCGCCTTTCTTTGGCTGGCTGAACGACCTCTCCGCGCCGGACAGCTCATCGCTCTTCAACGCGTTCGGCCTTTTGCCTTGGGATGCGCCAGCGACCGGGTCGCTTTTGCACCTGATCTTCATCGGGGTCCTGCCGATCCTTCTGGGCATCACCATGTGGCTGCAGCAAAAGCTGAACCCAGCCCCCGCTGACCCGGTTCAACAACAGATCTTTGCCTGGATGCCTTGGGTGTTCATGTTCATGCTGGGCGGCTTTGCCAGCGGGCTGGTGGTGTACTGGATCACCAACAACACCATCACCTTTGCCCAACAATACGTCATCATGCGCAGTCATGGGCACAAGCCGGACCTGTTTGGCAACATCAAGTCGGGCTTCAAGAAAAAGCCCCCAGAGCCGGTTTCAGACAAGTCCAAGGCGAAGAAGAAGTGACCGCGACGAAGACCGGGAGGGTGGCTCATCTTGTCCGCCACCCGATCAAGTCTGCCGGATATGAGGCAGTGGACGCGGTTACGCTGAGCGCTGACGCCGCCTTCCCGTTCGACAGGGTCTGGGCCGTGGCCCATGCGGCGGCGCGGCTGCCGGACCCTCTGGCCTGGGCGCCGAAGTTGCAGTTCCTGCGTGGCTGGGGGTCGGCGGATCTGATGGCGGTGTCTTGCGTGTCTGACCCAGTGGCGGGCAAGGTCACACTGTCACACCCGCGCCGCCCGACGGAAAGCTTCCTTCCTGATAACCCGGCCGATGCAGCCCGGCTGATCGACTGGCTGCGCCCCTTGTGGCCCGAAAACCGGCCCGAGCCTGCGCGCGTGATCCGGGTCCCAGGGCAGGCGCTGACTGATCAGGACCAGCCTCTGATATCGATCAACAGCCTGACATCTTTGGCAGAGCTTTCGGCGCGGATGGGGCAGGATCTTTCTATCCACCGCTGGCGTGGGAACATTTGGGTGGATGGCTGGGCCCCTTGGGCGGAGCTGGGCCTGATTGGGCAAGACATTACGATCGGCGCTGTCCGCCTGCGGGTGGAAGAGCCGATTGGCCGCTGCCGCGCGACCGGGGCCAATCCTCAGACCGGGACGCTGGATGCTGATACCATGGCAGCGCTGGAGGCGGGCTATGGCCACACCGATTTTGGCGTTTTCGCGCGGGTGATCGCGGGTGGGGACGTGACCCTTGGCGATGAGGCGCGCACATGAGTATGGTTTTCTCCCTGGCCCCAGAGCCGGACCTTGAGGCACGGGAAACCGGTCGGCTGCTCTTTGCCGGGCCAGTGACCTTTGTCAAAGGCGTGGTGGCCATGTCTGGCCTGCCGCCTGCCGACCGGATCGAGGTTTGCTTTGCCGGGCGGTCGAACGTCGGAAAGTCTAGCCTGATCAACGCATTGACCGGCCGCAAGACCCTTGCCCGGGCGTCGAATACGCCAGGCAGGACGCAAGAGATCAATTTTTTCGCGTTGGGCGAGGCGCGCTATCTGGTCGACCTTCCAGGCTATGGATATGCCGAGGCACCGGTGGCGATCGTTGCAAAGTGGCAGGCGCTTTTGAAGCAATACCTTGCCGGTCGTCAGACCCTGCGCCGGGCTTTCGTGCTGATCGACGCGCGGCACGGGGTCAAAGATGTGGACGAAGAAATTCTGAAGCTTCTGGATCGGTCGGCAGTGACCTTTCAGGCCGTGCTGACCAAGGTGGACAAGATCAACCGGGTAGACCGCGACGCGGTGATCGAGCAGGTCAAGGGGGCGCTGGCCAAGCACCCCGCCGCCTATCCAGAGGTGGTGGTGACCAGTTCGGAAAAGGGTGAAGGCATCGAAACCCTGCGCGCTATCATCGCCACGCTGGTTTGATCGCTAAAGGTTGGCGTCATGTTCCGGGTCCGCCCCGGGCACCGGATCATAGCCATGCCCGCCCCAAGGGTGGCAGCGACACAGCCGGTGTGCGGTCAGATAACCGCCTTTCAGGCCGCCGTGCCGTTCAAGTGCTTCCAGCGCGTAGGCGGAGCAGGTGGGCTGAAAGCGGCAGCCGTGGCCAACCCAAGGCGACAGGACCAGCCGGTATGCGCGCACTGGCAAAGCAAGAACATGGGCCAGGGGGGTCATGGCTTTAGTCGGTGAATGCTGCGCAAGGCCAGGGCGAGGTCAGCGCAGAGGTCGGCATAGGGGCGCGACACGGTCGCTTCGGGGCGGGCGACCAGGACATAGTCCCAGCCGGGCAGGGCGTGGGCAGACAGTCCTTCCCGCGCCAACGCCCGAAGCCGCCGCTTGGCGCGATTGCGCAAGACGGCGTTGCCGATTTTCTTGGACGCGGTAAAGCCGATGCGGATGGTGTCGGTCCCGTCGGCGCGGTCGCGCGCCTGCAAAAGAAAACCGCCTGTCCCTTGCCGCCGGGCCGAAGCGGCCTTCAGGAAGTCGGCGCGCTTGCGCATCACGCAAAGGCAAACCGCCGGAGAAGCGGCGGGCGATCGGGCATTGCTGCCTTGGCCCTTGCTCTCCGGCGGTGTCATGTCACGACCTTGAGACCCCCAAAGGGGGAACAATCAGGCGGTAAGCTTGTGACGGCCCTTGGCGCGGCGGGCGGCCAGCACAAGACGGCCATTCTTGGTGGCCATGCGTGCGCGGAAGCCGTGGCGGCGCTTGCGAACCAGGTTCGACGGTTGAAAGGTGCGCTTCATCGCGGCTCTCCATCAGACGGTGCCCGAACCATGGATGGTTTCGAGGGCGGTAAACTTGAAGTCCGGTCTTTACGGGTGGTCGGGACCCAAGTCAACGCGGCCAGCGCGATTTCCTGCAACATTTCTCTGTAGCTGGCCGGGATATGTTTCAAACGCCAACCGATCCCCACCAAATTCATCAATGCAGCGTGAGGGGCCTGTCATTCAGCCCCTGCCTGCGCCACCTTCGGCCACCATGCAAGGAAAGAGTAATCTCATGCCGGCCCCAGACGCCCCGAATGCCAGCAGCCGACCCAGCTGGCTGCGCAAGCTGCCGATTCTGCTGATTCTGGCCACGGCGGTGCTGGGTGCCATCTTGTTGCGCGACCAGTTGAGCTTCGAAGCGCTGGCCCGACACCGTGAAGCGCTAATCGCCTATCGGGACGCGCATTACGGGCTGGCAGTTCTGGGTTTCATTGCAGTCTACATCGGGATCGTGGCGCTTAGCCTGCCAGGCGGCACAGTGTCGACCCTGACAGGCGGGTTCCTCTTCGGTCTTTTTCCCGGGGTGGTCTTCAATGTCATCGGGGCTGGGATTGGGGCTATGCTGGTGTTTCTTGCCGCACGGTCGGGCTTTGGGGCCAGCGTCTCGGCGC
>JAAUPC010000030.1 GCA_012036325.1 Paracoccaceae bacterium | reverse complement strand
GGACGAAGTGCAAACTGAAAGAGCTCGCGAGACATTCCTGCAGTACCAGCGCCTGCTTGTGGTTGGTGACTGTAGGCGGTCGCTCGGATTTTGTCACCGGGCTGCCTCGCGCAAGGCCTTTACACTATATGCCGGGACATGTGGACTGCGGTCGGACAGGGCAAGAGCGACGAATGTCGGAGCGCAAGGAAAGCGAGGTCCGAGGGATCAGGACATATCCGCAAGCCTCGCGGAAAGACCCTAAGAAATCCCTAACGTCCGCGACCAAACCATTGAATTTAAAGAATCATCAGAGATTGCCCCAATGTGGACCAAATCCCAGTCAAACGCACGTCGTCCACCTGATCCGCCGGGATCACCCAGCGCGCGACGACCTTCTTTGACCCGGCATGGTCAAACTCGATGTCCAGCTTGTCGCCCTCGATGCCCATGATCTCGCCATAGCCGAATTTCTGATGGAACACCCGGTCGCCCAGCACATAAGGCGATACCGCCTCGGCATCGATGATCATGTTCCGCGCCTCACGCGGCTGGGACATCGGGCGGGATTGCGATTGTTCCTGCATTCGCCGCCAGCCGGGGGAGTTGTAGACATCGGCCTTCGACACCCGCTCTTCCAGCGCCGAGCCGAAGCCCACCTGCGCCGCCGCCCCGAACCCGCCGCCATAAAGGCCAGGGGCGGTCAGCACCTCGACGTGATCGGCTGGAAGCTCGTCGATGAACCGGCTTGGCAACTGGCTTTGCCATTGGCCGTAAACCCGGCGGTTAGAGGCGAAGCTGATGGTGCACAGCTCCTCCGCCCTTGTGATGCCGACATAGGCGAGGCGGCGTTCTTCCTCCAATCCCTTCAGCCCGCTTTCATCCATGCTCCGCTGGCTGGGGAAGAGGCCATCTTCCCACCCCGGCAGGAAAACCACGGGGAATTCCAGGCCCTTGGCGGCATGAAGGGTCATGATCGTGACCTTCTCTTCCGCCCCTTCCGTCTCATTGTCCATGATGAGGGAGACGTGTTCCAGGAACCCTTGCAGGTTGTCAAACTGCTCCAGCGCCTTGACGAGTTCCTTGAGGTTGTCCAGCCGCCCCGGAGCCTCGGGCGTCTTGTCGTTTTGCCACATCTCGGTGTAGCCCGATTCCTCAAGGATCGTTTCGGCCAGGCGGATATGGTCGTATTCCGGGTGCAGGGTGGCGATGTGCCAGCGGTCCACGCCTTCGACAAAGCTGCGGAGCTGTGCGCCGCCTTTGCCGCCGAAGGTGGACTTGGCCACCGCCTCCCGCGCGCCATCAAGGAGGGAGACCCCGGCAGCCCGCGCCATCCGCTGGATGTCGGCCTGCGCCTTGTCGCCAAGGCCGCGCTTGGGCAAGTTGATGACCCTCTCGAACGCCAGATCATCGTCGGGCGACACCGCCAGCCGGAAATAGGCCATCGCGTCGCGGATTTCCTGGCGTTCGTAGAACCTTGGCCCGCCGATGACGCGGTAGGGCAGGCCGATGGTCAGGAAGCGATCTTCGAACGCCCGCATCTGGTGGGAGGCTCTCACCAGAATTGCCTGACGGTTCAGGTCAATCGGGTCCATATGGCGGGTGCCGCGCTGGATCGCCTCAACCTCCTCGCCGATCCAGCGGGCCTCTTCCTCACCGTCCCAGTGGCCGATGAGGCGGACCTTTTCGCCGGGCTCTCCCGCCGTCCAGAGCGTTTTGCCAAGGCGGCCCTTGTTCGCCGCGATGATGCCGCTTGCGGCGGCAAGGATATGGGCGGTGGAGCGATAATTCTGTTCAAGGCGGATAACCTGCGCGCCGGGGAAATCCTTTTCAAACCGCAGGATGTTGCCGACCTCTGCCCCGCGCCAGCCGTAGATCGACTGGTCGTCATCGCCGACGCAGCAGATGTTCTTGTGGGCTTGCGCAAGAAGCCGCAGCCATAGGTATTGGGCGACGTTGGTATCCTGATACTCGTCCACCAGGATGTAGCGGAACCAGCGTTGGTATTGCGCCAGCACATCCTCATGCTTTTGAAAGATCGTGACGCAGTGGAGGAGAAGGTCGCCGAAATCCACGGCGTTCAGGGTCTTCAGGCGGTCCTGATAGGCCTCATAAAGCTCCGTCCCCCGGTTGTTGTAGGCGCTGGCGTCGGATGAGGGCACGCGGTCGGGCGTCAGGGCGCGGTTCTTCCAGCCGTCGATCAGGCTGGCCAGAAGCCGCGCGGGCCAGCGCTTTTCGTCAATGTTGGCGGCGCTGATCAGCTGCTTCAGCAGGCGGAGTTGATCGTCGGTGTCGAGGATGGTGAAGTTGGGCTTCAGGCCCACAAGCTCAGCATGCCGCCGCAGGATCTTGACGGACAGCGAGTGGAAGGTGCCCATCCAGGGCATCCCCTCGGCCACCTCGCCCAAAAGTCGCCCCACGCGAAGTTTCATCTCACGCGCGGCCTTGTTGGTGAAGGTCACCGCAAGAATCTCATTCGGGCGGGCTTTGGAGAGGTTCAGCAGATGCACGATCCGCGAGGTCAGCGCCTTGGTCTTGCCCGTCCCTGCGCCTGCCAGCATCAGGACCGGACCATCCAGCGCCTCAACCGCTGCCCTTTGCGCGGGGTTCAGGTCATCCAGATAGGGCGCGCCCCGGCCCGCCATCGCGCGCTGCGAGAGCGGGATCGGCGCGGCGGCGGCCGGCGAAAAGCCTCATCTTCATCCCATCCGTTCATGGGCCTTAGTATATATGGATCATCCCGCAGGGAAAGCCCTGCGTTCGCGGATTGTTCGGCTGCGCGGCCCTGTGCATGTTTGCGCTAACGGCAACCTGCGGCGGCCTGTCGCATTTCTGTGCACAAACGGCGGCAATCCCCCTTGCGCTGCAATGCAGCACCCCTAAGGTGGACCCGTCTGCCCTGGGGAGTGCTGCCAATGCCCGAGTTCAAGAAGATCCTGATCGCCAACCGGGGTGAGATTGCCATCCGCATCATGCGGGCCGCGAACGAAATGGGCAAGAAGACGGTCGCCGTCTATGCCGAAGAGGACAAGCTGGGCCTCCATCGCTTCAAGGCGGATGAGGCCTACCGGATCGGCGAGGGGCTGTCGCCCGTTGGCGCGTATCTATCGATCCCTGAGATCATCCGTGTGGCCAAGATGGCCGGGGCGGATGCGATCCACCCCGGCTATGGCCTTCTGTCCGAGAACCCCGATTTCGTCGATGCCTGCGATCAGGCGGGCATCACCTTCATCGGCCCGCAAGCCGATACGATGCGCGCGCTTGGCGACAAGGCCAGCGCCCGGCGCGTGGCGATTGAGGCGGGCGTGCCAGTGATCCCCGCGACCGAGGTCCTGGGCGAGGATATGGCGCTGATCAAGCGGCAGGCGGCCGAGGTGGGCTATCCTGATGCTCAAAGCCTCATGGGGTGGCGGCGGGCGGGGCATGCGGCCGATCCTGAACGAAGACGAGCTTGAGGCCAAGGTTCGCGAAGGCCGGCGTGAGGCAGAGGCGGCCTTTGGCAATGGCGAAGGCTATCTGGAAAAGATGATCCTGCGCGCCCGCCACGTTGAGGTGCAGATCCTGGGCGACAAAGAAGGCAATGTCTGGCACCTCTGGGAACGCGACTGCTCGGTCCAGCGGCGGAACCAGAAGGTGGTGGAACGCGCCCCTGCGCCCTATCTGACGCAAGGACAGCGTGAGGCGGTCTGCGACATGGCCAAGCGCATCTGTGCCCATGTGAATTACGAATGCGCGGGCACGGTCGAATTCCTGATGGATATGGACACGCAGGAGTTCTACTTCATCGAAGTGAACCCCCGGGTGCAGGTCGAACATACCGTCACCGAGGAAGTCACCGGCATCGACATCGTTCAGGCGCAAATCCTGATCGAGGAGGGCAAGTCCCTGCCCGAGGCGACGGGTGTTGCCTCACAGGCCGAGGTCAAGCTGAACGGCCATGCCCTGCAGTGCCGGGTGACAACGGAAGACCCGCTGAACAACTTCATCCCCGACTATGGCCGCCTGACGGCCTACCGGTCGGCCACCGGTAACGGCATTCGCCTTGACGGCGGCACGGCCTATGCCGGGGGGGTGATCACGCGGTATTATGACTCACTTCTGGTCAAGGTCACGGCGCTTGCCCAGACGCCGGAGAAGGCGATTTCCCGGATGGACCGGGCCCTGCGTGAGTTTCGCATCAGGGGGGTGGCCACGAACATCGAGTTCGTCATCAACCTTCTGAAACACCCGACCTTCCTGAACGACACCTACACCACCAAGTTCATCGACACGACGCCCGAGCTTTTCAACTTCAAGCGCCGCAAGGACCGGGCGACGAAGATCCTGACCTATATCGCCGACATCACGGTGAACGGTCACCCCGAAACCGCCGGTCGCCCGAAACCCCATGCCGAGGCGCGCGCGCCAAAGCCCCCGGCCTTGAAGGCCGAACCCGCAATGGGGACGCGCAACCTCTTGGAGCAGAAAGGCCCGCAAGCGGTTTCCGACTGGATGAAGGCGCAGAAGAAGGTGCTGATCACCGACACCACGATGCGCGATGGTCACCAGTCCTTGCTCGCCACACGGATGCGGTCGATCGACATGATCCGCGTGGCCCCCACCTATGCCGCCAACCTGCCCCAGCTTTTCAGCGTGGAATGTTGGGGCGGGGCCACCTTCGACGTGGCCTACCGCTTCTTGCAGGAATGCCCCTGGCAGCGCCTGCGCGACCTGCGGGCCGCCATGCCGAACCTGATGACGCAGATGCTGCTCCGCGCCAGCAATGGCGTGGGCTACACCAACTATCCCGACAACGTGGTGCAGGCCTTTGTGAAGCAGGCGGCGGACAGCGGGGTGGATGTCTTCCGCGTGTTTGACTCGCTCAACTGGGTGGAAAACATGCGCGTCGCGATGGACGCGGTGGTGGAGGCCGGAAAGGTCTGCGAAGGCACGATCTGCTATACCGGTGACCTTCTGGACCCCGCCCGCCCGAAGTATGACCTGAAATACTATGTCGCCATGGGGCTAGAACTGAAAGCCGCAGGCGCGCATGTGCTGGGCCTGAAAGACATGGCGGGCCTTCTGAAACCCGCCTCGGCGCGCGTTCTGGTCAAGGCGCTGAAGCAAGAGGTCGGTCTGCCGATCCACTTCCACACCCATGACACCAGCGGCGCGGGGGCGGCGACGATCCTTGCCGCCTGTGACGCCGGGGTGGATGCCGTCGATGCCGCGATGGATGCCTTCTCGGGCGGGACGTCGCAGCCCTGCCTCGGGTCGATTGTCGAGGCGTTGAAGAACACGGAACGCGACACCGGCCTTGATATCCAGGCCATTCGTGAGGTTTCCAACTACTGGGAAAAGGTCCGCGCCCAGTATGCGGCGTTTGAATCCGGCATCCCCGCGCCCGCGTCCGAGGTTTACCTGCATGAAATGCCGGGGGGCCAGTTCACCAACCTCAAGGCCCAGGCCCGCAGCCTCGGGCTTGAGGATCGCTGGCACGAGGTCGCCCAGACCTATGCCGATGTGAACCAGATGTTCGGCGATATCGTGAAGGTGACGCCGTCGTCGAAGGTCGTGGGCGACATGGCATTGATGATGGTGGCGCAGAACCTGACCCGCGCGCAGGTGGAGGACCCGGGCGTTGAAGTCGCCTTCCCGGACTCGGTCGTTGACATGCTGAAAGGCAACCTCGGCCAACCTCCCGGAGGCTGGCCAAAAGGCATCCTGACAAAGGTCCTGAAGGGTGACACCCCGATGACCGACCGCCCCGGCCTGCGCCTGCCCCCGGTCGATCTGGAGGCCGCGCGCCGGAAACTGGCCGAAGACCTGCGCCTTGGTGATGACGAGGCCGAAGGTGAGACGGTGGATGACGAGGATCTGAACGGCTATCTCATGTATCCCAAGGTCTTCATGGATTACCGCACCCGCCACCGCCTTTACGGCCCGGTGCGGGTCCTGCCGACCAAAGCCTTCTTCTACGGCATGGACCCCGGCGAAGAGGTGACGGCCGAGATTGACCCCGGCAAGACCCTGGAAATCCGCCTGCAAGCCGTGGGCGAGACGACGGATGAAGGTGAGGTCAAGGTCTTCTTCGAGTTGAACGGCCAGCCCCGCGTGATCCGCGTGCCAAACCGTGCCGTGAAGGCCAAGACCGCCGCAAGGCCTAAGGCGCTGGACGGCAATTCCGGCCATGTCGGGGCACCGATGCCCGGCTCCATCGCCTCCTTGGCGGTGACGGTGGGCCAGAAGGTGCGGGCGGGCGATCTTCTGCTGACCATCGAGGCGATGAAGATGGAAACCGGCCTTCACGCCGACCGTGCGGCGGTGGTAAAGGCGCTGCATGTCCAGCCCGGCGCGCAGATCGACGCCAAGGACCTGCTGGTCGAGCTGGAGTGACCCCCTTCCAGCCGCGTGAATAAGGCCCCGCACTGCGGGGCCTTATTCGCGGTATCCGAATGCTGTTGACCAAGCCCGGAACGGGTCAGTCTTAGAACACGTCAAACAGATACAGCAGGATGATGATCGGGATCGGCAGGCCGATGGCCCAGGCGATGATGCCTTTCATGGCGGTCTCCTTGCAGGACGCGCCCAGGACGGGCGACACATCCAGGAAACGCCGCCGCCGGTGCAATGGTTCCCCATCGCGGCAGATTTCCCGATCTTCATGGCTGCGATGTTTTTTCCCCTTGCAGCCGCGCGCGGGCTTTTATAGAGGATGCGCACCGACACGGAGTGCGGGCGTAGCTCAGGGGTAGAGCATAACCTTGCCAAGGTTAGGGTCGTGAGTTCGAATCTCATCGCCCGCTCCAATCGGACCGCTCACAGGGCCGCCCCACCCGGGCGCCTTTGGCATTTTCGGCCCGACGCAGGTTTTCATCCGCCCCCTGTCATGAAACCTTCACTGGACAGCCGGTCATATTTCCTGATTTCTGGAAATATGGACCACCACCACGCCACCCTTGCCTTTGCGATGCTTGGCCACCCGGGCCGGCTGGCGGTGTTCCGCCTCTTGATGCGGTTCGCGCCACAAGGCGTGCGTCCGACGGAAATCGCCATCGCGCTCGACCTCAAGCAGAACACCCTGTCGCATCATCTGGCTGACCTGCAGTCGGTCGGCCTCGTGCAGGTCCGCCGCGAAGGCCGGTCGCTTTTCTACGCCGTCAATCTGGAAACGGCCGAAGGGCTGATCGCCCATCTGGCGCTGGATATCGGCCGGGCGCGGCCGGACCTGCTTTCCCCCCTTCTTGCAGCAAGACAGGAGCCTTTCATGCAAGACACCGATTTTGACGTGCTGTTCATCTGCTCCGGCAACTCGGCCCGGTCGATCTTTGCCGAAGCGCTGCTGCGTGACCTTGGTCAGGGAAAGTTTCAGACGTTTTCCGCTGGCACCCGCCCCGGCACCGCGCTGAACCCGATGGCGCTTGAGGTGCTGCGCCGCAATGGCCATGACATCGCGGGCCTCCGCTCAAAGCATATCGAGGAGTTCCAGCGCCCCGGCGCCATCGTGATGGATTTCGTCTTCACCGTCTGCGACACAGCGGCGGCCGAGGAATGCCCGCCTTGGCCCGGCCAGCCCATCACCGGCCATTGGGGTCTGCCGGACCCTGCCCGCGCCACCGGAACCGACGCCGAACGCGCCCTGGTCTTCGCCCAGACCTATGCCGCCTTGCGCCGCCGGATCATGGCCTTCGTCGCCCTGCCCTTCGACAGCCTGACCCGCCTTTCCTTGCAGTCGCGCATCGATGCCATCGGCGCCGACATCGCCCCTTCGGAAAAGGCCTGACCCCACATGCCCCGCATCGCCCTGAACGGCCTTGGCCGCATCGGAAAACTTGCGCTCCGCGACCTGATCGACACGGGTGCAGGGGGCGAGATCGTCCTCGTGAACGACCCCGCAGGTGACGCCGAACAGCACGCCCTCCTCATGGAGTTCGATTCGGTACACGGTCGCTGGCAAACCCCCGTAAGCCACGCAGAAGACAGCCTGATCCTGAAGGGTCAACGCATCCGCCTGACCCATGAGAAAACGATCGAAGCCCTGCCCTTGGCCGCGCTTGGCGTCGATCTGGTGATCGACTGCACCGGCGTCTTCAAGACCGCCGCCAGGATCGCGCCCTACTACGCCGCCGGGGTGAAAAAGGTCGTCGTCAGCGCCCCGGTCAAGGACGGCGGGGCCCTGAACCTCGTCTACGGCGTCAACCATCACCTTTATGACGGCAGCCAAACCCTGGTAACGGCGGCCTCCTGCACCACGAACTGCCTCGCCCCGGTGGTCAAGGTGATCCACGAAAGCCTTGGCATCCGCCACGGCTCGATCACCACGATCCATGACGTGACGAACACGCAAACCATCGTCGACCGCCCGGCCAAGGACATGCGCCGCGCGCGGTCAGCCCTTCTGAACCTGATCCCCACCACCACCGGATCAGCCACCGCGATCACCCTGATCTACCCCGAGCTGAAGGGCCGCCTGAACGGCCATGCCGTCCGCGTGCCCCTCCTCAACGCCTCCCTCACCGATGCCGTGTTCGAGGTGGAGCGTCCGACGACGGTTGAAGAAGTGAACACCCTCTTCGCCGCCGCCGCCGCAGGCCCCCTGAACGGCATCCTCGGCTATGAGACCCGCGCCCTTGTCTCCTCTGACTTCACCAATGACCGCCGCTCCGCCATCATCGACGCGCAATCGACCATGGTCATCAACGGCACCCAGGTGAAGATCTACGCCTGGTATGACAACGAATGGGGCTATGCCTGCCGCCTGGCAGACATCTCCCGCATGGTGGCAGGCACCCTCTGATGCCCCATTTCATGTCCCCAAATATCCCGGGTGGGTCCGGGAGGGCTGGCCCTCCCGGCGGGCAGCCAAGAAGATGACCGCCAACCCCTTGCGCGCCTATGCCGCCGTCACCGCCGCTTACTGGGCCTTCATGGCCACCGATGGCGCGCTGAGGATGCTGGTCCTCCTCCACTTCAACAGCCTTGGCTTCACGCCCATCCAACTGGCTTGGCTGTTCCTTCTTTATGAACTTGCCGGAATCGCCACCAACCTCTGCGCGGGCTGGCTTGCCGCAAGGTTCGGCCTTGCCGCCACGCTTTACGCCGGCCTCTCCCTGCAGGTGGCCGCGCTGGTCGCCTTGGCCCAGCTTGACCCTGCCTGGGGCGTCGCCGCCTCCGTCGCCTTCGTCATGGCGGTGCAGGGGGTGTCCGGCGTCGCCAAGGATCTGGCCAAGATGTCCTCCAAATCCGCCGTCAAACTTCTCGCGCCCAACGAAGGCGGCGGCCTCTTCCGCTGGGTCGCGCGCCTCACCGGATCAAAGAACGCGGTCAAGGGCCTCGGCTTCTTCCTTGGCGCCGCCCTCCTCGCTCTCGCAGGCTTCCAGAAAGCCGTCCTTGGCATGGCCGCCGCCCTCGCCCTCATCCTTCTCGCCATCGCCCTGTTCCTGCCCGCAGGCCCTGCCCGGCCGGATGAAGGCGGATGAGGCCTGGGGCGGCTGGCGCTCCCCCGACCCCCGCGTCAACCGCCTTTCCCTCGCCCGCCTCTTCCTGTTCGGCGCCCGAGATGTCTGGTTCGTCGTCGGCGTCCCGGTCTATTTCCAGATGGTCTTGTCCGACGGCACCCCCGAAGGCCGGCGTGAGGCGTTCTTCCTGATCGGCGGCTTCCTCGCCCTCTGGATCATCGCCTATGGCGCGGTGCAGGCCACGGCCCCCCGCATCCTTGGCGGCAAAGACCAGCCGCAAGCCGCCACCGTGGCCAAGGCCATCCGCTGGGCGGGCTACCTTGTGCCGATCCCCTTCGCGCTGGCAGCGGCAGCGCTTTACGCAGGCGAGCCCTCCCCCGCCCTCAGCCTGACCATCGTCGCGGGCCTCCTCCTCTTCGGCTTTGTCTTTGCCGTCAATTCCTCGGTCCATTCCTACCTGATCCTCGCCTTCGGATCGGCCGACCGCATCACGCGTGACGTTGGCTTCTACTACATGGCCAATGCGGCCGGGCGGCTGGTGGGCACGCTCCTCTCCGGCCTCAGCTATCAGCTTGGCGGGCTGCCCTTGTGCCTTGCCACCGCCGGGGTCATGGCCACCCTTGGCTGGCTTGCCGCCCGCCGCTTGCGCGAACCGCCTTCCCCTCTGGCCCCACCCGGCCTATAAGGCCGCGAACGCCAAGGAGAAAGCCCATGCGCCGCGCCGAGGTCAGCCGCAAAACCGCCGAGACCGAGATTTCGGTCAGCGTCGCCCTGTACGGCACCGGCACGCATGACTGCAAGACCGGCGTCGGTTTCTTTGACCATATGCTGGACCAGTTGGCCCGCCACAGCCTGATCGACCTCACGGTGCGCGCCAAGGGTGACCTCCACATCGACGACCACCACACGGTGGAAGATGTGGGCATCGCGCTTGGCCAGGCGCTGACCAAGGCGCTTGGCAACAAGGCCGGGATCACCCGATACGGCCATTCCCGGCTGGCGATGGACGACGCGCAGGTCGCTACGGCGCTCGACCTTTCCGCCCGGCCCTACCTTGTCTGGAACCTTCCCTTCCCCACAGCGAAGATCGGCAGTTTCGACACCGAACTCGTCCGCGAGTTCTTCCAGGCCCTTGCCACTCATGGCGGCATAACGCTGCACGTCGACCTGATCCACGGGCTGAACAGCCACCACATCGCTGAGGCCGCGTTCAAATCCGTCGCGCGCGCCTTGCGTATGGCGGTTGAGGCTGATCCGCGCAGCCCTGGCATCCCCTCGACCAAGGGCACCCTCTAAGCCCTTTCATCTTTGCGAAAATATCCCCGCCGGAGGCTCCACCCTCTCCGCCAACCCGCCGGTTCCCAGATGCTCACCGTCCTCGTCGATTACGATTCCGGCAACCTCCACTCCGCCGAAAAAGCCTTTCAGCGCATGGCGGTGGAGGGGGACAGCGGTGATATCCTCGTCACCTCCCGCCCCGAAGATGTGGCCCGGGCCGACCGGATCGTCCTTCCGGGCGACGGGGCCTTCCCGGCCTGCCGCGCCGCCCTTGGCAGCTATGGCGGGCTTTTCGAGGCGATCGAAGAGGCGGTCACCACCCGCGCCCGGCCCTTCCTTGGCATCTGCGTCGGCATGCAGATGCTGGCGAGCCGTGGGCATGAATACCGGCTGACGACCGGCTTCGGCTGGATCGCGGGCGATGTGGAACGTATCACCCCTGCCGACCCCGCCCTGAAAGTCCCGCATATGGGCTGGAATGACCTCGTGATCGAACGCCCCCACCCCGTGCTGGCCGGGATCACGACCGGCGACCACGCCTACTTCGTCCACTCCTACCATTTCCATGTCACCGACCCCGCCGAGCGGCTGGCGTTTTGTGACTATGGCGGACCGATCACCGCCATCGTCGGGCGGGACACTATCATCGGCACCCAGTTTCACCCCGAGAAATCCCAGGCTGCCGGTCTGCGCCTGATCGCCAACTTCCTGGCGTGGCGGCCCTAGGCCACCCGCCTGCGAAACATCCGCCCGTCAATCGCCAGAAGCCCCGCCGCGATCAGCGCGAATCCGGCCAGATGCTGGGGCAAAAGCCGCTCCCCCAGGATCAGCCAGCCCAGGGCCGTGGCGCTGATCGGGATCAGGAAGGTCGTCAGCGACAGGTTCGTGGCCCCAGCTGAGGCGAGAAGCCGGAAGAAGATCAGATAGGCCAGCGCCGTCGACAGTGCCGCGATCCCGACCACGGCACCCGCAGCCTCCCACCCCGGCCAGCCCAAGGTCCAGGGGGCGTCAACCCAAAGCCAGACCGGCAACAGGATCAGGGTCGAGGACGCCACCTGCCCGAAAGCCGTGGCCATCGGGGCAACCCCCAGCCGCCGGAACCTGCGGCCCCAGACCCCGGCAAAGCCGTAGGACAGGGCCGCACCCAGGCAGGCCAGCTTTGCGGCCAGCGCCCCGCCCATTTCCGCCCCCGCCATCATCACCACCACCCCGGCAAAGCCGAGCCCCAGCCCAATCGCCTTGGCCGGGGTGATCCGCTCATCCCGCGTCGCCAGATGGGCCACAAGCACGGTGAAAAGCGGCGTCGTCGCGTTCAGGATCGACGCCAGCGCCCCGGTGATCTGCCCTTGCGCCAGCACGAAGAGCGTAAATGGGATGGCGTTGTTCAAGAGCCCCATCACCAGCAGCGCGGGCCACACCGCGCGGCCCGGAAGCGCCACGCCGGTTGCCTTCAGGACCCCCCAAAGCAGCACCGCCGCCAGCGCCACCCGCGCCCAGACGATGGTCAATGCGGGCAGGCCGGTCAGCGCCACCTCGACAAAAAAGAACGATCCTCCCCACAGGATGGAGAGGATCATCAGACGTAGCCAATCAGCACGGGTCATGCGGGTCTCCTCTCAGAAGACCATGGCACGGCAAAGGCCGCGCCGCGACCCGAAGCGTGCGCCTTAGTTCACCCGCTTCCAAGTGCCGCCATCACGGCAGATGCCCAGAACGCAGCCACGCACGGCCAGATTGTTGCCGTTCAGCGTCATGTCGCCATTGTATTCCTTGTCACGGTCGGGCGAATAGATCCGGCCATCGTCATAAAGCCCGTCCGGATAGGCCACCATGTCCCAGACGATCTGGCGGCCGATGTTGTCGCTAGCGATCTCGGCACCACTGCTGTCAAAGGCCTTGACCAGCGTGCCGCAGAATGCCGGGCCGCAGGGCTTGATCTCGACATGGCCATAGTTGCCATTGTCATCGGCGCGGGTCTGCCAGGTGCCCTCGACCGGGTCGGCGAAAGCGGTGGTTGCAGCAAGGGCCAGGGCGGCCGCAAGGATCAGGGTCTTCATCGTGTCCTCCTCCCAAAGGTGTGACAATCCATCGCGCCAGTCCGGTTTTCGATCAAGCGTGACGTGGGGTCGCGTTGCGCCATCTTTTCATCCGCACGACTGCGTGCCAAAGACCGCGCAGCACAAAGCAGGGGCTGCCGATGATCCTTTATCCCGCGATTGACCTGAAGGATGGCCAATGCGTCCGCCTCTTGCGCGGCGAGATGGAGGCCGCCACCGTCTTCGGAGACGACCCAGCCGCACAGGCGCTGACCTTTCAGACCGCGGGCTGCGAATGGCTGCATCTGGTCGACCTGAACGGCGCCTTTGCGGGCCAGCCGGTCAATGGCGCTGCGGTCGAGGCCATCCTGTCGAAGGTTGGCGTCCCCTGCCAGCTTGGCGGCGGCATCCGCGATATGGGCACCATCGCGATGTGGCTGGAAAAGGGCCTTGCGCGGGTGATCCTTGGCACCGTGGCAGTAGAGAACCCTGCCCTGGTGCGCGAGGCGGCAAAAGCCTTCCCCGGCCATGTCGCTGTGGGGATTGACGCGCGCAAGGGCCGGGTCGCCACCAAAGGCTGGGCGACGGAGACCGATATCCTCGTCACCGACCTTGCCCGCAGCTTTGAAGACGCCGGAGTGGCCGCGATCATCTACACCGACATCGACCGCGATGGCGCGATGCAGGGCCCGAACATCGCCGCGACCGAGGGCCTTGCGCGTGCAGTCACCATCCCGTCATCGCCTCGGGCGGGGTGTCGTCGATGGCCGACCTTCTGGCGCTGCGCGACACCGGCGTGATCGCCGGGGCCATCTCGGGCCGGGCACTTTATGACGGGGCGATTGATCTGGCGGCGGCGCTACGGGCGCTTGGCGGCTGACCAGATTAGGCGGCCCAGCCAGCCCACCGACAGAAGGCAGGTTGTCAGCGCGACGACAATGTTCGACGACAGCGTTCCCAGCCTTGCGCCCAGATTTGCGGCGAAGGATCACCGCCACCCCCGGCGCGATCAGCAAAAGCGCGTGCTGCCAGACCGGCACGGGCGCGCCAAGGCTGACGCGCGCGCCGGGCTGGCCCAGCCGCCGCATCACCCACCACAAAAGCGCCAGCACCGCGGGCAACAGCACCCTCAGCGGGTTCAGGTCCGCCACCGTCTGCGCCACCCAGACCAGCGTCGCAATGCCCGGCGCGATCATCAGCACTGCAATCGGGGGTCGCGGCAGATGGCCCAGCCGGTCCATGCCCAGATGGGCCAGCACCACCAACCCCGCAAACCCGACCAGATAGACCGCCAGCGCCCCGGTTCCGGGCAAAGGGCCCTTCCCCTCGCTTGGCCAATACTGCGCCCAGAAGGCCGAGATCAGGCCCAGCACCCCCCAGATCAGCGCCATGCGCAGCGGTCCAAGCACCGCCCCCGCCCGACCAAGGCCCAGCACCAGACCGCCGCTGATCAGCGCATGCCAGGCAAGCGGGGTCCAGACCCAGAAGAACGGCAAGGGGTCGTAGATCGTGCCGACGATCACCCCTTCGGCCATGTAACCCATGACCGCGCCCCCCAGAAAGGCCGCGGGCAGACCCCTGACCCCGGACAGGATCACCAGCGTCAGGCCCACGCCGCTGGCGATGGAATAGGCGATCACGGTCAAGGCCAGGTCCAAAAGACGCAAGTCTGCGGGCGGGATGAACCAGAACATGTTCTCGCCCGCCCAGACCGCAATCAGCCCAAGGGCCAGGCAAAGTCCCGCATAGCGAAGGCTTTCCACGGCGCGTGCCCCTTTCTGCCTTTGTCGGACCAACATAGCCAAGGATTGCAATCTTCGGGAAAAACTTTGCAGCCGACCGAAAGTCACCCGGTTAGTGTTCTGCCCTTTCGGCAGCCAGCGTCCCGCGACGCAGCAGCGCATTCCCTTTCCTTGGGTTTGCGCGCAGAATGCAGCCATGTCACAGGTTCGCACCGATCGCCTGCCCTTGGCCTCAACCCTCTGGTCGATTCACCGGCCGGGGGATTTCCTTGACTGCTATTCGGTCGCGTCAACCCTGTCGCCGCAGGAAGCGGCACAGCGGGGGCTGGCCCTGCCCGGCTGGGCTAGGGCGCTTTTGGGGCTGCGCAACGTGCTGGTGCGGCCGTTCGGGTTGAAGACCGGGGCAGAGGAAAGGACCGGCGACGGCCCGATCTTCCCCGTCTGCCACGCCAGCGACGAGGAAGTCATCCTTGGCACCGATGACCGGCATCTGAACTTCCGGATCGCGGTTTTGCGTCAGGAGGGGCGGCTTTACATGTCCACTTGGGTGCGGCCCCATAACATCTGGGGGCGGGCCTATCTGCGGCTGGTGATGCCGTTCCACATCCTCATCTCGCGAGGGGCGGTGGCGCGGATGGCGAACCTCGGGCCGTAGCCCCCCTTTCCAAATCGTTAACACCCACAGACAAGACATTGATTTTATTACATTATCACCAGATGTCCACCGTGGACACTTCTGCTGCCGAACCTGCTTGCTTTTGCCCTCCGGCCAGGCCATTCCTCGCCTCATGCTGAAGACCCGGATCATCCCCTGCCTTGATGTCGCCAATGGCCGCGTGGTCAAGGGCGTCAACTTCGTCGATCTGGTCGACGCCGGTGACCCGGTCGAGGCCGCGAAAGCCTATGACGCCGCCGGGGCGGATGAGCTCTGTTTCCTCGACATCATGGCGACCGAGGACAACCGCGCCACGATGTTCGACCTCGTCACCCGCACCGCCGAGCAATGCTTCATGCCCCTCACGGTGGGCGGCGGGGTCCGCACGCCCGAAGATGTTCGCAGGCTGCTGCTGGCGGGGGCGGACAAGGTCAGCTTCAACTCTGCCGCCGTCGCCCGCCCCGATGTGGTGGCCGAAGCGGCGGATCGCTTCGGGTCGCAATGCATCGTCGTGGCGATTGACGCCAAGACCGTGGCCCCGGGCCGGTGGGAAATTTTCACCCACGGCGGCCGCGCGAAACCGGCATCGACGCGGTGGAATTTGCGCAGACCGTCGCGGCCAGGGGTGCGGGCGAGATCCTTCTGACCAGCATGGACCGCGACGGCACCAAGGGCGGCTACAACATCCCCCTCACGCGCGCGATTGCCGATGCGGTGGACATTCCGGTGATCGCCAGCGGTGGCGTCGGCACGCTGGACCACCTTGTTGAAGGCATCTCTGAGGGGCACGCGAGCGCGGTCCTTGCGGCCTCGATCTTCCATTTTGGCACTTTCACAATCGGTCAGGCCAAGGCCCATCTGGCCGCCGCCGGCATCCCTGTGAGGCTGACATGACCCTGGAACGCCTCGCCGCCACCATCGCCGCCCGCAAGGGGGCCGATCCCGAAACCTCATGGACGGCGAAGCTCTTGGCTAAGGGGCCGGAGAAATGCGCCGAGAAGTTTGGCGAAGAGGCGGTGGAGGCGATCATCGAAGCGGTCAAGGGCGACCGCGCAAGGCTGACGTCAGAAGCGGCGGATGTGCTTTACCACCTCTTGGTGATGCTGGCCGCAAGGGATGTGACGCTGGACGAGGTGCTGGCCGAACTCGACCGGCGCGAGGGTACCTCTGGCATCACTGAAAAGGCCGGGCGCTAGGCCGATTTCTTCAAAGAAATCGGACCGGAATTTCGAAAATTCCGGTGTCCTTACAACCCCAGCCGCGGAATCTCGATCGCGGGGCAGCG
>JAAUPC010000029.1 GCA_012036325.1 Paracoccaceae bacterium | reverse complement strand
GAGATTCATCGCGCATAATAGGGATTGTTGATCCGAGGGGTCGGCAGCGAGCCAAAGAGACGCAGCTGCGACCCGCCACCGGGGTCCTGTGTGTACTCGCCGGGGAAGAACATGACGACCGGATGGCGGAGCATGGCCGGCTGACGGCCGAGATTCCGAAGATGTTCGCGGAGCTGTGCAAGGCGGCGAACCCGGCGGTGCTTTTGAACGGCCCGCCGTCGCAGTGGCGCTTCGAGAAGTCGAGCCGCGAGCTGGCCAAGAGCTTGCCGACCAGGTCGTCGATCTCAGCCACTTCGCGCTCGATCTTGTGGTGGAGGTCGGGCGTGGTGCTGCCGTCTTGCAAGAGCTCGGCAAGAACGCGCAGGCGCGCCAACGGGCTGCGAATCTCGTGCGAGACGCCGGCCGCGAGGAAGCCCTGGAGCGACGCGAGGTTGAGATAGATCGCGCAGCCGCCTCCAATCACGTTCGGAACGGCTCGAGACCGACCGCAAGGAACAGATAGGCCGCCGCGCCGTTCGGCGCCAGCGCTGGCATTCTCTACGACGTGCCGGCCGGCATCGTTGCGCGCCTGACGGGCCAGTACGTCGAACGGGCGCCGGATGCCGCCGAGCTGTTCTCCAAAGGCGTTCATGAGGCGACCGGCACGTTCGAGATCGGCGACGGGCAGACGGCTGTCGGGATCACGCAGGCTGAAGCGGTGGTGCCGATACCAATGGATCCCGATCCAGGCACACAGCCCGACGATGAGCGCGAGTTCCACCGCAATATTGCCACCCATCGAATGGCCAACCAGTGTTACTTCGTGGAGGCCACGCGCTGTACAAAAATCAGTGATCACGCGTGCTAAATCGGCCATATCGTGTGCCGGATGGCGGGCAGAACCACCATGGCCTGGCAGATCGGGTGCATAGCTACGGGCGTACGGGGCAAGAGCAGCCATGGCAGACCACCAGATTTCTTTGAAGGCACTCCAGCCATGAATAAAGACAACTGCCTGCGTGCCATTTCCAGCCGCAAGGTAGCGTAGATCAGTCGTGGCACATAAGAGATCGGTAGGCTGCGCGGTTATCGACATAGTAACGCTATTGTAGCATATAGAGGGAACCTGCCTTAGCCTGCCTGGGTTGATTCGGCCCAGAAGTCGGCGGCTTTTTGCTTCAGCAGTGCGTGTTCGGGTTTTTCCAGATGGGGATCCTCGGCCAGAATTTTCTGCGCTTCGAGGTTGGCAGCGTGCAGTAAACGTGTATCGGCAAGCTGGGCAATCTTCAAATCGGGGGTGCCACTCTGGCGAGTACCAAAGAATTCACCAGGCCCACGCAGTTGCAAATCAATCTCGGCTAATTTAAAGCCATCGGTGGTATTTTCCATGGCCTCCAGGCGCTGGGTGGTAACCTCATTCTCTTTATCGCTGATCAGGATACAGTAACTCTGGTGAATGCCACGGCCAACCCGGCCACGAAACTGGTGCAGTTGTGCAAGGCCAAAAACGCTCGGCTCCCTCAATCATCATCGTGGTTGCATTGGGAACATCGATGCCAACTTCAATCACGGCAGTTGCCACCAGAATATCGTGTTCGTGGTTACGGAATGCCACCATAACACTATCCTTTTCGCGCGGTAGCATTTTGCCATGGATCAGTGCAATGCGTAAATCGGGGAAGATTTCGCTACCCAGTTTGACATACATTTCTTCGGCGGAGGGCAGATCGACTTTTTCGCTTTCATCGACAAGCGGGCAGACGACGAATGCCTGACGGCCCTTGCCGATTTCGCGCCCCAGTTCGGATGCGGTCATGTTTGCCCAGGTGCCGGTCATCTGATCCCCCGTTTCCGGCACGGTAGCGGCTTGGAGACGCATGGACAATCCGGGCCAGCGGGGTAACTCTGCGGCCATGGCACATGACACCGATATTCTGATTGCGGGCGGGGGTTTGAACGGCCCGGCCCTGGCTTTGGCGCTGGCGCAGGGGGGCTTCCGGGTCACGGTGGTGGACGCGCGGCCAGCGCCAGACCGGGCGGAAGCGGGGTTTGACGGGCGGGCCTATGCGCTGGCGATTGCATCGACCCGGCTTTTGTCGGCCATCGGGGTCTGGGAGAAGGTGCGCGACAAGGCGCAGCCGATCCTGGAAATCAAGGCGAGCGATGGGCGCGCGGGTCAGGGGGCAGCGCCGTTCTTCCTGCATTTCGACCATGCCGAGATTGAGGATGGCCCGATGGGTCATCTGTTGGAGGACCGGTTTCTCTATGCCGCTTTCCTTGAGGAGATGCGGAGGGCCCAGGGTGTGACGCTGCTGTCAGGCGAGACGGTGGTGGCGCAGGAGGTGTCGCCTACGGGTGTAGCGGTGACGCTTGCCTCGGGCCGGGTGCTTACGGCGGGGCTTCTGGTCGGCTGCGATGGGCGCGGGTCAGGCGTGGCGACGCGCGCGGGGATCAAACGGGTGGGCTGGGGCTATGGCCAGACGGCGCTGGTCACGGCGATCCAGCATGAGAAGGACCATCACGGCATTGCCCAGCAATTCTTCATGCCAGCCGGTCCCTTGGCGATTCTGCCGCTGAAGGGCGGGCATCATTCCAGCATCGTCTGGAGCGAAGATGCCGAAACAGCAGCCGCCCTGCAGGCCCTGCCGGATGGCGAGTATCTTGAGGCGCTGCGGCCCCGGTTTGGGGATTTCCTGGGGGAAATTTCACTTGCAGGGGCGCGGTTTACCTATCCCTTGTCGCTGTCCCTGGCCGAACGCTTCATTGCGCTGCGCGTGGCGCTGGTGGGCGATGCTGCGCATGGGGTGCATCCGATTGCGGGACAGGGGCTGAACCTTGGCTTGCGCGATGTGGCAGCCTTGGCTGAAGTGCTTACACTGGCCCGGCGGCGGGGTGAGGAGCCCGGCAACTTGACCGCGCTGGAGGAATACCAGCGCTGGCGGCGGTTTGATGCCACGGCACTCGCCCTGGGCATGGACACGGTCAACCGGATCTTTTCAAACGACAACCCGGTCTTGCGCCTTGGCCGCGATCTGGGAATGGGGATTGTCAGTGCGATCCCCGGCCTGCGGCGTGGGTTCATCCGTCAGGCGGCGGGCCTGACCGGGGAGTTGCCGAAGCTTCTGACGGGGCGGCCAATCTGAGCCTTCGGATGAGTCGGGGCACGCCCCGACCTACGCCTGCAACCCAAGTATTGCTGATCGCAGCGACCGCCTCAGCCCCGATCTGATCCAGAAGGTGTAGAAGACCTTCGATTTCGCCTGCGCAAATGCGGGGTCAGGCGTCCAGATGGGGACGAGGAAAGGCCCAAGTGAAAAGGCTGCCGACCGGGCCAAAGCCCAGCGACAGAAGATAGAGGCACCCGGCAGACAGGATTATAGCGGGGCCCGAAGGCAGGCCCGCGTGGTAGGACATGAGAAGCCCGATGACCGAGGCGATACTGGCCGACACCGCTGCGACGATCAGCATGCCGCTGATGCTGGTGGCCCAAAACCGCGCGGTCGCGGCGGGCAGGATCATGATTCCGACAGCCATCAGCGTGCCCAGCGCCTGAAACCCGGCGACGAGGTTCAGGACCACGAGGGCGAGGAAGATGAAATGGACAGGCCCGCTCCACCGGCTGACCGAGGCGAGAAAGCGCGGGTCGGCGCATTCCAAAACCAGTGGGCGGAAGATCAGCGCAAGGGTTGTCAGCGTGACGGTGGTGATGGCGCAGAGGAGGATGAGGGCTGCATTGTCCAGCGCCAGGACGGTGCCGAAGAGGACGTGCATGAGGTCAACGTTTGACCCCTTCAGTGACACCAGAAGCACGCCAAGCGCCAATGAGATCAGGTAGAACGCGGCCAGTGAGGCATCTTCACGCAAGCTTGTGAAGCGGGCGACGGCACCGGTCAGGACGGCGACGATCAGCCCCGCGACCACGCCGCCGATGGTCATCGCGCCAAGGTTCAGGCCCGCCACCAGATAGCCAACAGCGGCCCCCGGCAGGATGGCGTGGGCCATGGCGTCGCCGGTCAGGCTCATCCTCCGCAGCATCAGGAAGACGCCCACGGGGGTTGCCCCCAGCGAAATGGCCAGGCACCCGAGGAGGGCGCGCTGCATGAAGACGAAATCGGTAAAGGGGTCGAGCAGCCAGCTCATGCGGCGCCAAGCTCGACCCGGTCGCAGACGGGGGCGGTTTCCACGAAAGCCTCAGACTTCTGGCGGGCGCGGAACAGGTTTTCGGCGGTGAGGACCTGGGCGGTGGGGCCGTGGGCCACCTTTTCGCGGGCCAGTAAGAGCGTGTCTGGGAAGTGGCTGCGCACGGCGTCAAGGTCATGCAGGACGGCAAGGACGGTGCGCCCTTCGCCATGCCAGCGCTTGACGACCTGAAGAAGTTCGCCCGCGGTGCGGGTATCCAGCGCGGTGAAGGGTTCGTCCAGCAGGATCAGATCCGCGTCCTGCAGCAGAAGGCGCGCGAACATCACCCGCTGCATCTGTCCGCCGGAGAGGGCCGAGATCGGGCGGCGGTCAAAGCCGGTCAGGCCGACGGCGGCCAGCGCCTCGGCCACCTTTGCCGCAGCATGCCGGTGATCCGCCCGAAGGCCCCGGCGCTGTGCCAAAGGCCCATGGCGACGAAAGCGCCCACGCTGACGGGGAAGCTGCGGTCAACCTCGGACAGTTGCGGCAGGTATGCGAGGCGGCGGGCGGTGCGGTCAATCCGGCCTTCCAAGGGCGCAATCTCACCGATCAGGCCCTTGAGGAGGGTGGATTTGCCCGCGCCGTTGGGGCCGACGACCGCGGTCAGGCTGCCGGGGCGCAGGTCCAGGTTCAGGTGATGCACCGCGGGGTGGCGGTCATAGCCAAGGGTCAGGTCACGCAGTTTCAGTGCCATGGGTCAGCCCACCACCAGCCAGAGGCCAAGCCACAGCAGCGACGACAGGCCAAGGGCGATGGCCAAGCGCGCCGCGACACCCGATAGCAGAAGATCACGCTTCATGGGCGGTGTCCTGAGGTGCAGTCGCTGCAGCTGCCGTGCACCTCGATCGTCTGGCGGGCTTCGGTGAAGCCTTCGGCCTCAAGGCTTTGGTGCAGGGTTTCAAAGAGGGTCGGCGCGGTGACGGTGCGGACGGTGCCGCAGTCATCACAGATCACCACGACACCCGAGGCATCGGTCTTGACAGCCGCCCAGGCGCGGAGGGTTTCGATCTTGCGGACCAGACCTGCATCCTCAAGCCCCTTCAGTGCGCGGTAGACGGTGGGCGGGGCGACTGCGCCGTTGCCGTGCTGCATCTGGCTGAGGAGTTGGTAGGCGGTCATGGGGCCGTCGGCTGCCCGGATCAGGGCCAGCACTTCGGTCTCATTCCGGGTCAGTCCATCGCGCATGGCGGTCCTGCAGGTGACGGCAAAGGCCACTGTCCCGACTCGGGTCAGTGGTTGCAGGGTCTAACTAGGTTATAACATAACAGCGCGCAAGGGTGATCGCGCGGTTTACGTCGGGGTGTCGAGGGCCGCGCGCATGGCAGCGACGGCCTGATCGATCCGGGCGGGGTCTTTCAACAGGCTACCGCCAAGGAGGTAGACCACGTCTTGCCCATACATTTCCTGCATCTCGGCCGCGCGTGCCACGCTCATCCCGCCGCCGGGGCTGGGGAACATCGGTTGGCCGGGGCCGTGGGGGGTGCGGCAGGCGGTGGCGATTTGGCTACATTCGGTGGCGGTAAAGCCGAAGCGGCCGCCGACATTGGGGAAGACCGAGATGTCAGCGCCCGCCAGGCGCTGCAGGGTGCCGAACATAACGCCGTGGTCGATGCCGGTATCGGGGGCAAGGACGTAGGGGCCAAGGAAGGAGGGGTGGGTCATGACCGGCAGGTTGAGGCTGGCGTCCGCGGCGATGCGCTGGACGAGGCCGAAGCCGAAGAGGCCGGGCATGACAAGGACGCCATCCGCACCTACATCCTTCAGAAAGCGGAGATTGCCGTCGATCTGGTCAGCGGGGCCGGAGAGGTTGGCGAAATAGAGGGTCTTGCGGCCGGTTTCCTCCCTTTCCCGCCGCATGGCGCGAACGACAGCGGTCACGCGGGCGCGGAAGGGGGCGGTTGGTTGGCCGGCAAGGCCGTGGTCTTCCTTGACGATATCCGCCCCCCCGCGCACGCAGCCTGCGGCGAGTTTGGCGAAATCCTGCGGGGGAAGGCCCATCGGTTTGAGGACGGGGGCGATCAGGCCGCCTGTCGGTCGACCACACAGGGCGCGAATGCCTTTGATGCCAAAGCGGGGGCCGGGAAAGCGGGCGGCCATGATGGGGCCGGGGTCGATGCCGGTGACGCGGATGCCCTGCTGGATGGAGGAGTTGCCGAAGACCACGTTCAGGAATTGGGTCAGTTCCTCGCCCGCGCTGTCTGGGGAATAGCTGAGGGTGGCTTGCCAGATGCCTTCGGCGAGTTCGGTCACGTCTTCGACGCGGCCAAGGATTTCATCGGCGATGTAGCCCGGGGGGACCACGTCGCGGGGGATTTCCACTGTCTGTTCAAGCGCGATGCCGGTCGCGCGGGCGGTGGCTTCGGCCAAGGACGCCGCGCGCAGGCGGTAGGTGACGCGGAAGCGGTGCATCAGAGGGCTTCGGCCTTGACCAGCGAATGAACGGCGTCGATCCGCACGCCCTCCAACGCGGCCTCATCAATGCCGGTGGTCTGGCCCGTCAACCGCTCCACCGCGCGGACTAGGGACAGGGCGTCCATCCCGTAGTGGCGCATGAGGTAGGGGCGTGAGCCGCCGTGGGCGTAGGTATCCTGCAGGCCAAGACGGATCAGGCGGCGGGCAAGGCCAGCCTCAGCCAGCGCCTCGGCCACCATGGAGCCGATGCCCCCGGCGATGAGGTGGTTTTCCAGCGTGATGACACCGTGGCGGACGCTTGCCGCGTGTTCGACGATCTGGGCGGCGTCGAATGGTTTCAGGGTGTTCAGGTGCAAATGGCGCACGGAAACCCCGGCGCGGGACAGGGCACCCCGGGCGCGGATCGCTTCCTCCGTCGCGATGCCTGTGGTGACGACAAGGACATCGTCGCCTTCCGACAGGACGCGCATCTGGCCGATCTTCAGCGGCGAATCGAACAGGCGCGGGACAGCACCCCGCAGAATGCGGCAGTAGACGGGGCCGTCGACGGTATCCGCCTCGGCCACAATGGATTCCACCTCGGTCGCGTCGCCAGCTTCCAGCACGGTCATATTCGGGATGGTGCGCATGACCGAGATATCCTCGATCGCCTGATGGGTCATCCCGCCGGGGGTGGTGACACCGGGGAGGAACCCCATAAGCCGCACGCGGCGGCGGGGGTAGGCGATGGAGGCCATCAGCTGGTCATAGGGGCGGCGGTAGAGGAAGACGCCGAAGCTGTGCAGGAAGGGACGGAATCCGGCAAGGCCAAGGCCCCCGGCGAAAGACAGCATGTTCTGTTCGGCCATGCCGAGGGACAGGAATTGATCGGGGTGGCGGTCACGGAACCCGTCGATTTCGCAGGAGGAGGTAAGGTCGGCAGAGAGGCACAGAACCTCGGGGTGCTGCGTGGCATAGGACTCAAAAGCCGTGGCGTAGGGGCGGTTGACCATGTCCATCAGTGGGCCTCCAGCACGACAGGGGGGATGCCCAGTTCGGCGGCAATCTCAAGGTTTATGCGGGCGCGTTCTTCTTCGGACTTGAAGCGGACGTAATGGAGCTTTGGAAAGCGGGACATCAGGCTTTCCATGCCTTGGGTGGGGCGGGAATGGGCCAGCACGATCAGCGGGCGGCCGGGGTGCGGGGTGGCGGCTGCGGCGCGAAGGCCAAGCAGGTCATGGGCGTCAACCTCAGCCACCACAGCGCCGAAATCGCGCAGCTTGGTGGCGATGTCGCCCACGGTCATCACATCATCCATCGCGCCGTCGCATTGCTGGCGGTTGACGTCCATGATGGCCCAAAGGTTATCAATCCTGTGGTGGGCGGCGGCCTGAACGGCCTCCCACGTTTGCCCTTCTTGCACCTCACCATCGGACATGAAGACACAGACACGGCCAGTGTGGCCAAGGCGTTTCCTGCCCCAGGCGAGGCCAGAGGCGGTGGAAAAGCCGATGCCGAGGGTGCCGTTATGCACCTCCATCCCCGGGGAATGTTCGGCGCCGATCATCTCAACCGAGGTGCCGTCCTGGTTGAACATTTCCAACCCCTCGGGCGCCATGCGGCCAACCTCGATCAGGCAGGCGTAGGCGACGAGGGCATAATGCGCGGGGGCGATGAAGAGACGGTCATGCACGGCGTCGAAGGGGCCGTTGTAGCCAGCGCCGGTGACGTAGTCAGGGTTCTGGGCGGAAGGCACGCCAGTGAAGGGCGGCGGGATCATCGGCATGGTGGAGGGGCCGAGGTTCAGCCCTTCGTTATAAAGGAACGCCAGTGCCTCGGCGGCGGAGCAGGCCTGCGAAAGGTAGCCGCCATTATTGCGGATCGTGTGTTCGAAGACACGGGACCGGATGGCATGCGCGATGGCTTCGGTCGATTTTTCGTTGCGCAAGGGCGGCTCCTGTCTGGTGGTGCGGTGGGCCGCGTGGACGGCCCACCGATTTGGGTCAGCGTGGCGGCAGCGTCATCCAGGGGGCCATGGCCACATCGGCATGGGCGAAGGCAGGGAGTTTCGCGCCCAGTTCTTCCATGTTGGTGATGTTGAGGTCATTCAGCATGGCTTGGGTGATCAGCGTTGGCGGGACGATCACCGACGCGCCGGGGTCCTCGCCTGCCAGCAGCAAGGCCAGCGTGCGCACCGAAACCTCGCCCACCACGGCGGGGTTGGTGGCGGCGGTGGCTTTCCAGGACGACCCGGCCTCACGCATCAGCGCGATATCGGCGGTGGAGACGTCGGCGGAATAGATCGAGACTTGACCCGACATCCCCGCCTCATCCACGGCGATCTTTACGCCTTTGGCGAATTCGTCATAGGGGGCGAAGATGACCTGGATGTTCGGGTTGGCCGACAAGACCGACCGCGCCTGGTTGGCGACAGAGTTGGCGATCGGGTTGTCGAGCGTGCCGAACATCGCGACTTCGTTGATGCCGGGATTGGCGGCCTTCACCGTTTCCCAGACAGCGGCGCGGCGGTCGAGGGGCGCGATGCCTGCCACATGCACGAAGCCCGCGACCCATTCCGTGCCGTTATCGGCAAGCGCCTGATCCAGCGCCAGTTGCGCCAGGGCGGCGTCGGATTGTTCGACCTGCGGGATGGCGGGGTTTTCGACGTTCACGTCGAAAGCCACGACCTTGATCCCCGCATCCACCGCGCGCTGGGCGGCTTCCTTCATCGATTCGGTCAGGCCGTGCTGGATGATGATCCCATCCACGCCAAGCGCGATGGCCTGATCCACCATGTCAGCCTGCAGGGCCGCGTCCTGACGGCTGTCGAAGACCTGCAGGTTCACGCCGAGGGCGGCGGACTGCTTTTCCACGCCCGAAAGGTAGGCCTGGAAGAAGTCACCGGTGGAAAGGTACCGGACGAGGGCGATGTTCACCTCACCCGGGTTGTCAAACGGCGCGGGGGCGGTTTGGGCTAGGGTCAGCGTGGGCATGAAAGCCACGCTGGTCACGAGGGCTGCGAAACTGCGTCTGGAGATCATTGGTTCCTCCCTTTTCTCCAAGGTCGTCATGGGTCCGTGGGCGCTTCTGCGGGCGTCCTGCCGGGGTGGTCAGCCGCGCCCCCGGCCAACACGGCCAGAGAGCGCGAAGGTGAAGACAAGGGCGACGACAAGCACCGCGCCCTTGATGAAATCCTGCGTGTAATAGGGGGCGTTCAGCATCGTCAGACCCTGCAAGAGGATGCCGACGAACAAGGCCCCGATGGCGGTGCCAAAGGCGTTGGGCTTGGCGGCACCCAGGACGGCAAAGCCGATCAGTGCGGCGGCGACGGCATCGAGGAGGAGGTTGTTGCCCGAGGCGACGTCACCCCGCCCCAGCCGCGCCGAGAGGAGGATCCCCCCGACCGAAGCGAGAACGCCTGAGATCATGTAGGCCAGGACCCGGTAGCCCGCGACATTGATCCCCGCCAGCCTTGCAGCTTGGGCGTTCGAGCCGATGGCATACATCACGCGGCCATGCCGGGTGAGTTCCAGAAAGCCCCAGACCAGCACGGCGATCAGGATCAGGAAGACCACCGACAGCGGCACCAGATCGGGCAGGATGAAATCAATCCGGTGGCGGCCCAGCATCAGGAAGCCTTCGGAAAAGCTGCCCGTTGCGTTGGTCCCGTCGCTGAGGACCATGCCGGTGGAGATGGAGTTGCCTTCGGTCGGGATGCGCTGCAACCCCACTAGCAGGAACATCATCCCCAGCGTGGCCAGAAGGTCGGGCACCTTCATCTTGACGATCAACAGCCCGTTGATCAGCCCCACAACCGCGCCCATCGCAAGGCACAACAGGACGGCGGCCACCGCGCCCATTTCCCAGACCACCATCACATAGGCCGACAGCATCAAGGACGAGGTGGCCACCGCGCCGATGGAAAGGTCAAACCCGTCCACCACCAGCGTGGCGGTGACGCCCAGCGCCAGGATGCCGGTGATCGCCACCGATTGGAGGATGAACACGGCACTTTGCGGGGACATGAAGGCCGGTCTCAGGACCGAGAACACCAGGATCAGCCCGGCCATCAGCAGCAGGAAGCCGTAGCGAATGGCGAATTCGGTGGGCGAAAAGGTCTTCATGCCGGGATGTCCATTCTGTCTTCGACGCTGCCCGCGACCTCGGCCATCAGGCGGCCAAGGTCGATCCCCTCATTCCGGTGATCGCCGACGATTGTATGTTCGCTCATCACCAGGATGCGGTCGGCGACTTCCAGCGCCTCATCAATCTCGGCGCACAGGACGAGGGTCGCGCGGGTGGCGGCGCTGTCACGGATGCGGCGGCCAATGTCGCGGCGGGCCTGGATGTCGACACCCTGGAAGGGTTCATCCAGGATCAGAAGGCGGCTGGCTTCGGACATCCAGCGGCCGACGACCACCTTTTGCTGGTTCCCACCAGAGAGGGTGAGGATGCCATCGCGCGGGCCTTGGCAGATGACGCCCATCGCCTGAATGCTGCGGGTGGCGGCGGCGCGCTCAGTCGCGCGGCGGATCAAGCCAAGCGGGCCGGAGTGGTTGGCGGTGAAGGGCAGGCTGAGGTTGGACTGAATGTCGAAGGCCGGGATCACGGCGTTGATCAGCCGGTCCTTTGCCGCAAGGAAGACGCCAGAGGCCACGGCCTGCGCGGGGTTGGCGGGGCGGTAGGGGGTGCCGTTCAGGGTCAGGCGGCCTGCAACCGGCGCTTCCAGCCCGAAGAGGACCGAGGCGAGGGCGGATTTGCCGGAGCCGACGAGGCCGGTGATCGCCACCACCTCATTCGCGCGCAAGCTCAGGTCGAAGGGCAGCGCTTCGGGCTTCAGTTGCAGGCCAGTCGCTTGCAGCATGACCGGGCCGGGGGGCGGGATGGTAATGTCCACCTCGGTAATCTCATGCCCCAGCATGGCGCGGACGGCGGCGGAGTAGTCCAAGGGCGCGCTGTCGAAAAGGCCCGATACCTGACCATCGCGCATGGAGATGATGCGGTCCGCCAGACGGCGAATGTCGGACATGCGGTGCGAGATATACAGGATCGCCACCCCATCGGCGCGGAGCCGGTCAATCAGCGTGAACAGGCGCTGCGCTTCGGCCATCGACAGGGAGGAGGTGGGTTCATCCAGGATCAAGAGGCGCGGCTTGTGGGCCATGGCGCGGGCGATGGCGACAAGCTGACGGTCGGCCAAGGGCAGGCCAGCGACGGGGCGGGTCACGTCAACCTCTAGCCCCACGGCGGCGGCGATGCGGCGGGCGTCTTCCCGCATGCGGCGGGCGTTCAGGAAGAGGCTGCCACCTTCAGCCAGCGAGTCGAGGAGGAGGTTCGAGGCCACATCAAGCCCCGGCACCACGCCGTCATTGATGTTCTGGTGAACCGTCACCACCCCCGACCGCAGCGCCTGCGCCGGGCCTTCGGGGGCGAAGGGTTTGTCGTCCAAGAGCACCTGCCCGGCATCGGCCCGGTGCACGCCGCAGAGAACCTTGACCAGCGTGGATTTCCCCGCGCCATTCGCACCCATCAGCACGGTCACCTGGCCCGCTGGCAGGTCCAGATCAACGCCGCGCAAGACGGCATTGCGGCCAAAAGCCTTGGTCAGCCCCCGGATGGTGATGGCCTGGCGTGTCATTGATCCTCGCTCCCCAGCCCATACGCTATCTGCCGATCATCATTTGTCAATATAATTTGACATATGCCATATTTTTGGAAATCCTTTCCCCAAGAGAAGGATCAGGGAGGATCAGATGACCGCGCAAGGCTATGCAGCGCTGTCACCGGCAACGCTGCCGGATCGGCTGGGGGGGCTTGCCATCCTGCGGGACCGGGTGGGCCCCGCCGCCAGTTGGCAGGTGCGTGAGGTGGGGGATGGCAACCTGAACCTGGTGTTCATCGTCACCGGATCGGCCGGGTCGGCGGTGGTGAAACAGGCGCTGCCTTATGTGCGGTTGGTGGGGGAAAGCTGGCCCCTGCCGCTGAGCCGGTCGTTCTTTGAATACAACGCCCTGATCCGGCAAGAGGCGCGGGATCCGGGGGCTGTCCCATCGGTCTGGCATTTCGATGAGGTGCAGGCGATTGTGGTGATGGAGTATCTGACGCCCCACGTCATCCTGCGCCACGCGCTGGTGGAGGGGCGGCGGGTCGAGGGTCTGGCGGAACGGCTGGGCCAGTTCTGCGCGCGGACGCTCTTCCGGGGGTCGGACCTGTCGATGACGGCGGCGGCGCGGAAGGCCGACCTTGCGATGTTCGCGGGCAACGTGGCGCTGTGCGATATTACGGAAAACCTTGTCTTCTCCGACCCCTATTTCGACGCGCCGATGAACCGGCACACGCCGGGGCTGGACGGCATAGTCGCGCGGTTGCGTGCAGACCTGTCGCTGAAGGTCGCGGCGCAGCACCTGAAGATGGCTTTCACCAGTCGGGCTGAGACGATGCTGCATGGTGATCTGCATACCGGGTCGATCATGGTGACGGAAACCGAGGCCAGGGTGATTGACCCGGAATTTGCCACCTATGGCCCCATCGGCTTTGACGTCGGCATGCTAATCGCCAACTTCCTGATGGCGCATCTCAGCCAGCCGGGGCATGAGGCCCGCCCCGGTGACCGGGCGGGCCAGCAGGACTGGCTTTTGTCGGTGGTGGAGGGGATTTGGGAGACGTTCGTGGCCGAACTCTCCCACCTCTGGCGGACGGAGCGGCGAGGAATCCTGTATCAGGCGAGCCTTTATGAGGATCAGGGGCATCAGCTTGCGTCCGAGCAGGCGCTGGCTGATGTGATCGGGCGGATATGGGTCGATACGGTCGGCTTCTGCGGGGTGGAGATGCACCGGCGTATCCTCGGCCTCGCCCATAACGCCGACTTTGAGCGCATCGCAGATGAGGGTCGCCGCGCGACGTGCGAGGCACGGGCACTGGCGATGGGGCGGCAGCTGATGGTCGGGGCGGCTTCGATGCCGGGGATCACGGCGCTGACGGCGATGGCGCGGCGGATGAACACGGAGGATCACCTGTGAAGATCGACGGAACCCCCTTCCGCACCATCTGGCAGGATGCAGATGGCGTGGTGCAGGTGATTGACCAGCGCTGGCTGCCGCATGACTTTCGCATCGTCCCCCTGCGGACCCGTGCCGAGTTTGCCACCGCGATCCGCGACATGTGGGTGCGGGGTGCGCCCCTGATCGGCGCCACGGCGGCCTGGGGGATGGCGGTGCAGATGGCGAAGGACCCCTCTGACGCGTCCCTGGCGGAGACGTGGGAGGTCCTGCACGACACTCGCCCCACCGCGATCAACCTGCGCTGGGCTTTGGATGAGATGCGGCGGGTGCTCTCGCCCCTGCCGCCTGTGATGCGGGCCGCGGCTGCGGCGAAACGGGCAGCGGAAATCTGCGATGAGGATGTGGAGATCAACCGCCAGATTGGCCTGCATGGGCTGGAGATCATCAAGGCGATCTCGGCGCGGAAGTCGGGGCCGGTGAACATCCTGACCCATTGCAATGCGGGCTGGCTTGCGACCGTGGACTGGGGCACCGCGACCAGCCCGATATACCACGCCGATGCGGCAGGCATTCCGGTACATGTCTTTGTCGATGAAACCCGCCCCCGCAACCAAGGCGCGCAGCTTACCGCGTGGGAGTTGAACAGCCACGGCATCCCCCATGACCTTATCGTCGACAACGCCGGTGGGCACCTCATGCAGCATGGCGAGGTGGACATGGTCATCGTCGGCACCGACCGGACAACTGCTCGGGGGGATGTGTGCAACAAGATCGGCACCTATCTGAAGGCGCTGGCCGCGCGCGCGAATGGCGTGCCGTTCTATGTGGCGCTACCCTCGCCCACCATCGACTGGCGGGTGCATGACGGCGTGCGCGGGATCCCGATTGAGGAGCGGAACGGGGCGGAGGTCACGCTGGTGCAGGGCCGTACCAAGGATGGGCGGATTGAAAGTGTCCAGATTTCCCCCGACGGGACCGGTGCGCGGAACCCGGCTTTTGACGTGACCCCGGCGGAACTGGTGACGGGGTTGCTCACAGAACGTGGGCTTTGCCCGGCGACCGAAGCTGGAATGGGGGCGATGTTCCCGGACCTGAAGGCCGCTGTCGGGGGATGACGCCCTCAGGGGATCAAAAGCGCCTCGGCCACCGTGCTGCCTGTGACCAGATGGGTAACATAGCCGCCCCGGATCGCGGCGCGGGTGGCTTCGACCTTGTCAAGGCCGGGGGTGACGAGGATCCCCATCTCCAGCCCCACAAGGCGGGGAAGCGGGATGCCGATCATCCGCTCTTCCATCGGGCCGGGAAGCTGCTGGCCGTCCTTGTCGACGAACCGCCCGCAGATGACGCCGACGGCCCCTTGGGCGACGTTCCAATCCAGATCCTCGCGCGTGGCAAGGCCGCTGAGGACGATATGGCTGTCCGCCGTGGCCGTGCCGACGGAAAAGAGGAGTTTGTTGACCGTCTCAAGCTGATCCAGTTGGGTTTTCAGGATCGGCTCTTCCCGCAGTTCCGCCGCAAGGGCCGCCCGGCTGAGGATCGCCGGGGCGTGCAGGTTGAGGCACCGCGCGCCAAGGCGTTGGGCAAGGCGGGTGGAGCACGCTTCGGCCGTAAAGCCGTAGGGCGTGGCCATGGAGCCGACGAGTTGCAGCACGGTCAAATCCTCCACCGCCCGCGCCTCAACGATTTCCGCCAGTTCATAGACGGTGCGGCCCCAGGCCACGCCAAGCCGGTCACCGGGGGCGATCAGGTCCAGAAGCCAGTTCGCCGCCCCGCGCACGATGCGCTGGAAGGCCTCTTCGTTCGTCGTGCCTTCATCCGGGATCACATAGGCCCCGCGCAGGCCGAAACGGTCGGAAAGCTCCAACGCCAAGCGGTGGGTGGTAAAGGCGGGCGCGGCAAGGGTGATGCGGATCAGCCCCTTTTCCCGCGCCTCTTGCAGGTAGTTGACGACCGTGGCGCGGGAAATGCCCAAAGCCTCGGCGATGTCCTGCTGGTTGCGGCCATCCTGATAGTACATCCAGGCCACCTGAATGACCGCATTTTCACCGCTTACCTGCGCCAGATTGCGCCGCCGCGTCATTCCGTTCATGCCGGACCCCAGTTACAGACCTGCGCTTGACCTTTGACAAAGGTAATTGACAAAAGTAAAAAAGCCAAGTGCGGCGCTTGCCTCGCCCAGACATAGCAGGAGACCCTGATGATCGCCAATCTCTGGACGGACGCTGAGGCCAAGGCGATGCAGGACGCGGCTGGCGCTGACCCCCTGGCGCGGGAACTGGCGCTGCGGGTGCTGACCTCGCGGCTGATCGGGCGGGATCCGGATCTGGTGATGCATGGCGGGGGCAACACCTCGCTGAAATCCCAGGCGGTGGATATCTTCGGCGATGCGGTGGATGTGCTGCATATCAAAGGATCGGGCTGGGATCTTGAAGTGATTGAGGCGAAGGGCCTGCCCGCCGTGCGGATGGAACCCTTGATGCGGCTGCGCGGGCTGGCGGCGTTAAGCGATGAGGCGATGGTGGCGGTGCAGCGGTTGAACCTGCTGGACCCTTCAGCACCGAATCCGTCGGTGGAAACCCTGCTGCACGCCTGGATTCCGCACAAATATGTGGACCACACCCATGCGACGGCGTTTCTAGTGCTGGCCAACCTGCCCGAAGTGGCTGCGGCTACGCGGGAGTTGTTCGGGGACCGTCTGACGCTGGTGCCTTACGTCATGCCAGGCTTTGCTTTGGCCAAGGCAGCGGCGGAGGCGTTTGATCGGAACCCAGGGGCGGAGGGACTTTTGTTGGTCAACCACGGCCACTTCGCCTGGGGGCCGGACGCGAAGGCGAGTTATGACCGGATCGTGGAGCATACCAACCTGGTTGAGGCGTGGCTGGCCGACCGGCGGCCATCGCCTTTGGTGCCAGCGGCGGCATTGCCAGCCGACCAAGCCGCAACTGTGCTGGCCGCGTTGCGTGGAGCTTTGGCGCTGGCCTTGCCCGATACGCTGGCGGCACCGGCAACCGCCTTGCTGGAGGCGGATGACGCCAAGGCGGCACTGTCCC
>JAAUPC010000028.1 GCA_012036325.1 Paracoccaceae bacterium | reverse complement strand
CGTCGGCAAGGAAGCCAAGAACCTGACGGTCAACCCCGGCACGTTCGACTTCACGAATTACGGCGGATGGGGCGCGGGCCCGATCATCAAGAACAAGCTGTTCTTCTTCGGTAATGCGGAGAAGGAGGAGACCCAGGGCCCCGGCACGACGGTCATCAGCCCCATCCCCAGCGCCAGCGAAACGACCGCCGCCAGCGTCACCTGCCGCCGGTTCGCCGTCTGATCCGCCCGTATGCCGCCGTATACCGAAGCCGCGACCGACACCACCGATGACAGCGCCAGAAGCACCGCAAACCCCCGGTCGCCAAAGCCATAGGCATTGACGGCAAGCGTGCTGAAATAGGGGCCAAAGCTGCAGACAATCGCGCCCTGCAAGACGATCACCAGCCCTGCGGCGCGCAAGGCGGGATCGGTCAGGCACAGGCGGATGGCGGACATGGGCATTGGCTATCCCGGCCTTGCCCCTTGTGCAAGCTGACCGGTTATCCCGCCGGAATGACCTTGCCTGGGTTCATCCGCCCCTCTGGATCCAGCGCGGCTTTCACCGCCCGCATCACGTCAAGCGCCACCGGATCCTTGCGCCGCGCCATCGAAGGCAGTTTCGAAAGCCCGACCCCATGTTCCGCCGAGAAGCTGCCGCCCATCTCGGCCACCACATCCTCGACCACCTCCATCACCCGGTTCTTCAGCACCGGTTCATCCCGGGTGGGAAAGGCGGTGAAGTGCAGGTTCCCATCCCCCAGATGCGCCACGGTCAGGGTTGTCAGACCCGGATCAAGGGTTTCCAGCCGGGCCAGTACTTCGGTCAGAAAGCCTTCGACCCGATCCAGCGGCAGGCAGACATCGGTATCCACGGCAGGGGACAGGCCAACGCTGATCTCGGCCGCGGCCTCGCGCCGCGCCCACATGGACCGGCGCTGCTGTTCGGTCTGGGCAAGGATCGCATCCTGGATCAAATCGGCCTCCAGCATGTCGGCAAGGATGCCTTCCAGAACGGAAACCAGCGACACTTGTCCGGTCTCATCCGGTGTGGCCTCAGCCGCCACGGTCGTTGCCGCCTCAATCAGGATCGTCACCTCGGGGACTTCATCGAAGGGCAGGCCCAGATCAGGACGCGCCACGCGCAGCCGATCGCTGTAGCTGCGCGGCATGAATTCGAACGCCTCAACCCGACCGCCCGTCGCCTCTTGCATCCGGTTCAGAAGCACCAGCGCATCGGACAAGGATCGCGCGGCCACCGTCGCCGTGGCATGGGCGCGGGGGGCTGGCACCAGTTTCATGACCGCTGCAGTGATGATGCCCAGCGTCCCCTCTGCCCCGATGAAAAGGTTTTTCAGGTCATAGCCAGAGTTGTCCTTGTGCAACTCGCTCATCAGGTCAAGCACCCGACCATCAGCCAGCACCACCTCAAGCCCAAGGCACAAGGCGCGGGTGGAGCCGTAGCGCAGCACGTTCGACCCGCCCGCATTGGTGGACAAAACCCCGCCCAGCATGGCCGAGCCGCGCGCACCGAACCAAAGGGGGAAATAAAGCCCCTCCGCCTCAGCCGCCTCATGCAGGCGGGTCAGGATTACCCCGGCTTCGGCCACGACCAGACGGGCGTCTCGCTTCACGGCGCGGATGCGGTTCAGCCGTTCCAGGCTGACCATCAAGCCCCCCGTGGTCATCGTGCCCCCGACCAGCCCGGTATTGCCGCCGATCGGCACCACCGGCACGCCGTGCGCGGCGGCCAGTTTCACCACACCTGCAACCTCGGCGGTTGAGGCAGGCCGCACCACCGCCAAAGGCGCGCCGTGATACTTGCCCATCCAGTCCCGCGCATAGCGGTCCGTGTCGGGGCCGTACAGCACATGGCTGACACCAACCAACGCCTGAAGGTCATCCACCAGCCCCATTTCGCCCCTCGTCATCTTGGCCCCAAGGCACCCCGGCCGACCCTAGACCACCCTCTACAATGAGAGAAAGCAAAGCCTGCGCCGCTTGCTCTTTTTCCAAATACTCCCGCCGGAGGCAGGGTTCATCCAGCCCCTCGACTTGACCTGGCGCAAATACTTAGTTACGCAGCTAACAAATAGAAGGCCAGCCCGATGCTCCGCACCCTTCTCCTCAGCAGTTTGCTGGCCTTTCCCGCCACCGCGCAGGATATGTCAGACCTTGGCAGCCCGCCCGCCGGCACCTACCGGATAGACCCGGCCCATACCCGGTTGTGGTTCACGGTCGATCACTTGGGCTTTTCCCGCTACATGGCACTCTTCACCAAGGTTGAGGCTGTGCTTCAGTTCGACCCTGCCAATCCAGCCGCCATGCAGGTTACCGCCACGGTCGACCTGACCTCGCTTGAAACCCATAACGACGACCCGACTTACGATTTCAACGCCATCGTGTCAGGGCCGGATTATCTGAACGCCCCCGCGCATCCGTTGGCGACCTTCACCTCAACGAAGGTGGATCTGACGGGCGAGAATACCGCCACCGTGACCGGCGATCTGACGCTGAACGGGATCACCAAACCCGTCACCCTTGCAGCGCGCTACAATGGCGGCTGGGGCCACATGCCACTTGACCCAGGCGGCGCAAGGGCGGGTTTTTCGCTGGAGGGCACGCTGTTGCGGTCCGACTTCGGGATCGCGAATGGCATCCCCGCCCCAGGCACGACGATGGGCGTTTCCGATGAGGTGCGCATCTTCATCGAGACCGAGCTTACGAACCCCGACGCCGCAAAACCCTGAGTGCCCGGTCCAGCAGACCCAAGTTTCTTGCGTAAGAAATTTGCCAAAATCCTTGCTTAAGGATTTTGCTCCTCACCCCTGAAGAATGATCGCGTCCTTGCCCGACAGGCTGATCTCGACCGCGGTTCCCGGCACCGGGGGCGGCTGGTCGGCGCGGTTGAACGTGTCCAGCACCACCGCCTCACCCGCCACCCGGGCGCGCAGGCGGATGATCGACCCCATGAAATGCACCTCTTCCACCGTGCCGGGCACCACCGTTTCATAGCCAGGTTCGCGGCCAAGCCGCAGCGCCTCGGGGCGAAGGGCAATGTGCATCTCACGGCCCGACGCAAGGCCAGTCGGCAAGGTCAGAGCGGCCCCACCCAAACGCACACGTCCCGTCGCCGCATCCTCAACCGTCACTGCAAAAGTGTTCAGCGTGCCGACGAAGTTCGCGACAAACCGCGTGGTCGGGCGGTTGTAAATCTCGAACGGTGTGCCGACCTGATCGGCGATCCCTGCGTTCATCACCACGATCCGGTCGGAGATGCTCATCGCCTCTTCCTGATCGTGGGTCACGAAGATCGTGGTGATCCCCAAACGCTGCTGGATCTCGCGGATCTCATTGCGCAAGCTGACCCGCACCTTCGCATCAAGCGCCGACAGGGGTTCGTCCAGAAGCAACACGCGCGGGCTGGGCGCCAAAGCCCGCGCCAGGGCCACGCGCTGCTGCTGGCCCCCCGACAGCTGGAACGGAAAGGCCCCGCCCTTTTCGGCCAACCCGATCAGCGCCAGCATTTCGGCCACGCGGGCATCCCGCTCGGCCTTGCCCACGCCCTTGACCTTCAACCCGAAGGCCACGTTATCGGCCACGGTCAGGTTCGGGAACAGCGCATAGGCCTGGAACATCATCCCGATGTTGCGGGCATTGGCCTTCAGGCCCGTCACCTCACTCCCGTCAATCATGATGCTGCCCGCCGTGGGCCGTTCAAACCCGGCCACCATGCGCAGGACCGTGGTCTTGCCGCAGCCCGATGGGCCGAGAAGCGAGATGAACTCACCCTTGGCGACCTCAAGATCGAAATCCTTGACCACGCGGTTCGCGCCAAAGGTCTTTTCCAGATGGGAGATCTTGAGGAAGCTCATCAGGCCTTGGCCCTTTCGTGTTTTGAAAACCGGGTGACCAGCTGCATCAACCCCATGCAGCCCCAGGTGATGGCAAAGGCAATGACGGCCAGCGCGGGCGGCTCGTAGGCGCGGTTGGCCCCCAGAAGCTGCATGTAGGGCCCAAAGGCCGGGCGGTTGAGGAGGGCCGCCATGGTGAATTCGCCCAGCACAATCGCCAGCGTCAAGAACGCCCCCGACAAGACCGCCACCATGACATTCGGCAGGATGATCCGCCCCAGAATGGTGATCCACCCCGCGCCCAAGGACTGCGCCGCCTCGGTTAGGGTGCCGACGTCAATAGTGCGCAGGCCCGTGTCCACGCTGCGGTACATGTAGGGCAGGGCCAGCGTGGTATAGCCCATGGTCAGCAGGAAATCCGTGCCCAGCGCCGACCCGGTCAGGGGCAGCCAGCTGGAAGTGTTGTAAAGCCGGATATAGCCGAAGACGAGGACGATGGCCGGGATCACCAACGGGAGCAGCGTCACGAACTCGACGAAGGGCCGCGCTTGCGGCAGTTTCAGCCGCACCCAATAGGCCGTGGGCACGACAAGGAAGACGCCCATCACGATAGTCGCCCCCGCCAGCACCAGCGAATAGCTGAAGGTGGCCCAGAACGTCGGGTCCTCAAAGACGCGCGCATAGGCGTCAAAGGAATACTCGCCCCGTCGCATCTTCAGGCTGAACTCGGCCATGCCCACCAGAGGCAGCAGGAAGTAAAGGCACCCGAAGATCAGCGCGAACCAGGCCAGGAAACGGGTCATTTCAACCACCTCTCCGACCGGACACGCAGAACGATATAGACCGTATTGGCAACAACCGTGATCGCGATCATCCCGAAGGCCAGCGCATAGCCCAAGTTCGGGTTGCCCAACACATCGCCCCTGATCTGCGCAAAAAGCTTGATCGGAACGATGTTCAGCTGCGGCCCGGTCAGCGCGAAGGCGGTGGCGACTGCGCCGAAGGCATTGGCGAAAAGCAGGGCGAAGGTCCCAAGGATCGACGGGAACAGGATCGGCAGCGCCACCATCCTCCAGTATTGCAGGCCGGTGGCCCCCAGCACCTCCGCCGCCTCACGCCACTCGCGCTTCAACCCGTCCAGCGCAGGAATGATGATCAGGATCATCAGGGGGATCTGGAAGAAGAGGTAGGTGATCACCAACCCCCAGAACGACAGGAGGTTGAACCCATAGGCACGCAAGTTGATGCCGACATCGCGCAACTCCATCGTGATCAGGCCCGCCGGGCCGATCGTGGCGATGAAGGCAAAGGCCAGCGGCACCCCTGCGAAGTTCGACGCAACGCCTGAAAAGGTCAGCAAGGGCGACCGCACCGCCTTTGGCAACCCGCCAAAGACCACCGCTGCGGCCATGGCAAAGCCGATGGCACAGCCAAGGCTTGCGGAATAAAGGCTCAGCTTGATCGAGGTCCAGTAGGCCGCGCGGATGGACTCGGTATTAAGGTCGTAAAGGTTCTGAAGGGTAAATCCGCCCTCCACATCCTGAAACGCCCCGGTGACGATGCGCAAGGTTGGCAGGATCAGGAACAGGAAGGCGAAGATCGCGAAGGGCAGGATGCCCAGCCATTCAACCGGCAGCCTGCGCCCCCCGCGCCGGATCGGACCCTTGGCCATGTATCCCCCTTGGCAACCAGCGGCTCTGACGGCCACCCTTTGGAAAAAACCTGCCCCGGAAAACCGGGACAGGCTCGTCGGATCAGGCCCGATTACTCGGCGACATTGGCGCCGACGACGGCGTCCCAGCCACCGGTGACAGCGGCCTTGTTGGCGTTAACCTCTTCCAGCGTCGGGAAATAGGCGGCCTCATAAGCTTCTGCCGGGGGCAGCGCGTCGAGGAGTTCCTGCGGGATCTTGCCAGCAGCGGCCATCGCGTTAAAGCGCGCCGGGTGGCAATAGCCTTTCAGCCAGCCAAGCTGACCTTCGTCGCTATAAAGGTATTCCATCCACAGTTTCGCGGCATTGGGCTGCGGTGCATAGGCGCTGATCGCCTGCACGTAGACCCCGGCCAGAACGCCCGACTTCGGCACGACCACTTCGACCGGCGGGTTGCCAGCAAGGGTGTCGCGGGCGGCAAGGGCGTTGTAGTCCCACATAATGACGATGGGCGTGGTGCCCTGCGCCAGCGTGCCAGCCTTTCCGATGACCGGGACGAAGTTGCCCGCGTCGTTCAGCGCCTTGAAGAACTCAAGCCCCGCCTTGCCCGCGGCGTCGCCCGGGGCAGCGCCCGTCGACATGCCCGCGGCCAGAACCCCCAGGATCGCCTGGTTCGACGCACGCGGATCACCTGCCAGTGCGACCATGCCAGCGTATTCGGGCTTCAGAAGATCAGCCCAGTCCTGCGGGACGTTCTCGACCAGGTCCTTGTTTACGATGAAGGACATCACGCCGTAGTAGTCGGCATACCAATGGCCGTCGGCATCCTTCACCTCGGCCGGGATTTCGTCCCAGGTGGCAACCTTGTAGGCTTGGGTCAGCCCTTCGGCCTTGGCTTGCGGACCGAAGGCAAGGCCCACGTCCAGCACGTCCGGCGCTTGCGGGCCCTTGTTGTCCTTGTTGGCCTTCACGGCCTCAAGCTCATCCGCGCTGCCCGCATCGGGGTTCAGCTCGTTCACGGTGATTTCCGGATACTTCGCCTTGAAGCCAGCGATGACCTCGCCATAGCCGCACCAGTCATGCGGCAGCGCGATGGTCGACAGCATGCCCTCGGCTTTGGCAGCGGCTTCCAGCTCGGCCATCGACTGCGCAGTAGCCGCACCGGCCGAGACCATGACGGCAAGGCTGGCCGTCAGGCTTAGGATGTTTCTTTTCAGCATTTCACTTCTCCCAGGTGGAACGTCAGCACAGGTCTTCGCCGACCGGCGGCTGTTGCAGCTCTGGTCAGTGCCCGCCTGATGTAACAGTCAAGTAACAGTGCGATGAAAGTTCTGACAAGCCGCAATCGCCGCTGGCCCCTTGGGGAAGGGCAGGGACCTTGCCTGAAACGGGGGGCCGTCCTCGGGGGCATCGAGCCCCGCTCGGACGGCGTTGCCACGGAAAGAACGGGCTGTCCAGGGGTGAGAGGGGGCATATGGCGATGCCTCCGGCGGAGTATTTTAAAGAGCAAATGGCAGGGGAAGGGTGGGGCGGCCTGGGCCTGCCTCATGTTGGAAGACCGCGCGACTGCGGCTTGCTCTTTTGAAAATACTCCCGCCGGAGGCTGTGGCGCTGGTCAAGGGGTGGAACGGGTCCGGGGTCTAGAATCCTGATTTTCTGCCCGGATTTGCCAAATCCCAGCTGCAGACCAGGCCTCTGCCCCCTTTCGCCTGTCCAGGCCGCATGCTAGGCGGGCGCATCATGACCTCCTCCCGCAATCCTTCGAAGGGCATCTGGCTGATGGTGGCGGCCGTCGCGGCCTTTGCCGCGCAGGACGGGTTCTCCAAATACCTTGCGGGCGAATATTCGACGCAGATGATCATCATGATCCGCTACTGGGCCTTTGCCGGGTTCGTGACACTTCTGGCGCTGCGCCGCCCCGAAGGCCCGCGCGCGGCGATACGGTCTACCCGGCTTGGCGCACATCTGGTGCGGTCTTGCCTTCTGGTGGCCGAGATTTGCCTGATCGTCTGGGGCTACACGCTGATCGGCCTCATTGAAAGCCATGCGGTCTTTGCGATCTGCCCGCTCCTGATCGTCACCCTCTCCGGCCCGATCTTGGGTGAGCCGATCGTCTGGCAACGCTGGGCCGCCGTCGCAGCCGGGATGCTGGGCGTGCTGGTCATCTTGCGGCCCGGGATCGGGGTCTTCAGCTGGGCCGCCCTTCTGCCCCTGATCGCCGCCTTCTTCTTCGCGCTTTATTCCGTCCTCACCCGCCTAACCACGCGGGATGAGCCGACCTTCCCCGCCTTCTTCTGGCCCGGGGTGATCGGTGCGGTCTTGATGACCGGGATCGGCCTGCCGCATCTGCAACCGATGGCTCCGCAGGACATGGGGTTTCTGGCGGTCTACTGCGCGCTCTCGATCTTCTCGCACTGGCTATTGCTGAAATGTTATGAGCAGATCGAGGCCGCCCGCGTCCAGCCCTACGCCTATCTGCAGATCGTCTTCGTCACCATCATCGGCCTTGCGATCTATGGCGAGGTGTTGGAGCTTCCCGTCGCCATCGGCACCGCCATCATCGTCGCCGCCGGCCTTTACGCCCTGTCGCTGGAACGGAAGCCCGGATGACCCCGCAGTCGGCAACGGTGCAGAACACGCGGGCGGGCATCTGGCTGATGATCGCCACCAGCATTGTCTTTGCCGCACAGGACGGCATCTCGCGCCATCTGGCCACGAATTACAGCGTGATGATGGTGGTCATGATCCGCTTCTGGGTCTTTGCCCTCTTCGTGGTCGCCTTGGCCGCAGTCAGCACAGGCGGCATCAGGGCGGCGGCGAAAAGCCATTACCCTTGGGTGCAACTGGCGCGCGGGGTGATCCTGGTGGCCGAGATCTGCGTGATGGTCGTGGGCTTCGTGAAGCTGGGCCTGATCGAGGCGCATGCGGTCTTCACCTGCTACCCCCTTCTGATCGCCGCCCTGTCTGGTCCGATCCTGGGCGAAAGGGTCGGCTGGCGGCGCTGGACGGCGATCCTTGTCGGCTTTGCCGGGGTGCTGATCATCCTGCGCCCCGGCTTTGCGGTGTTTTCGCCTTGGGCCTTGGTGCCGCTTCTGGCAGCACTCCTCTTTGCGCTTTACGGGTTGATGACCCGCTTCGTCGCGCGGAAAGACAGCGCCCCGGTCAGCTTTTTCTGGACCGGCGTCGTCGGGGCCATCGCGATGACACCCTTCGGCCTCGCCACCTGGACCTGGATGACCCCCGCCGACTGGGGCTGGATGGCCACCCTGTGCTGCACTGCCGTTCTGGGCCACTGGCTTTTGATCCGCGCCTATGCGGTGGCCGAAGCCTCAGCCATCCAACCCTTCGCCTATCTGCAGCTGGTCTTCGCTTCGACCATCGGGCTTTTCGTCTTTGGCGAGGTGTTGCGGATCAACGTCGTCGTGGGTGCGAGCATCGTCGTGGCGGCAGGGGTGTTCACCCTTTGGCGGCAGCGGGTGCGGGAAAAGGCGGCAGAGCGCGCCAGTCACAGCACGGGGCAGGACCTGCGAAGCGCAGCCCCTGACCCGGAAAGCGTGAACTCTGTCCGATAGGTCTCGCCCCCCTCGATGTAGGTGCCCGGCATCTCCAGCCGGATCGTCTCGCGCTCCTTGATCTCGGTCCCAAGGGTTGCCGGAACATCCGCCCAGAAGGCCCCTTGCACGAAGGTGAAACCACCAAGGTCATGCTCCTTCGGATCGGTGTCGAAGGTCACGACGAACCGGTTACCCTCTGCGTCCAGGGGAAGGAAGGTCGGCTCCGGCCCAGGATTGATCTTCAGGGTCCACGCGTAGCCCACATCGGCGCTGCCGATCCAACGGCACTCCAGAAACAGCCGTTCGTCCCGGGCGTTGTCGACATAGGCAAAGGGAATGCCCCCGTCATCCGGTCCGACCTGCATCGGGCGCGACCCGCCGCTATCCGCCAGATACATCACCTTCCAGCCCTCGGCCAAAGCGACGGACGGGGCGGCGGCGAGGCAGATCAGAGTCAAGGCCAGCAGACGCATCGGGCAAACCTTTCGGGGTGGGTGCGGGCCACAGTGGCTGGTCCGTCGGCACCGGACCAGTAGGCATTTCCCTATCCCCAGCCCCCGGCAGCAATGAAACAGCTCCGGCAACAGGCAAAACGGTCAAGGTTGCCCCGCTGGCATGGGGCGCGTAAAAGCCTTCCAACGCAGAAGGAACCCACGTCATGTCCACTCCGAAACCCGTCGTCCTGTGCATCCTTGACGGCTGGGGCATCGGCCCGAACCCGGACACCAGCGCCCCGGCGCAGGCACAGGTGCCGACGTTCAACCATCTCTGGGCCTCTTGCCCGCATGCCACGCTGACCACCTTCGGCCCCGACGTGGGCCTGCCCACCGGCCAGATGGGCAATTCCGAGGTTGGCCACACCAACATCGGCGCAGGCCGCGTCGTGGCGATGGACCTGGGCGCGATTGATCTGGCGGTCGAGGATGGCAGCTTTGCCAAGAACCCCGCGATCCTTGACTTTGCCGCATCGGTCAAGGCCACGGGCGGCACCGCGCATCTTCTGGGCGTGGTGTCCGATGGCGGGGTGCATGGCCATGTGAACCACATGCTGGCCGCTTGCCGCGCCATAACCGCGCTTGGCGTGCCGGTGGCGCTGCATGCCGTCACCGATGGGCGCGATGTGTCACCCTCTTCGGCGCAAGGCTTCGTGACGGCGCTGGTGCAGGGCCTGCCTTACGGTGCCAGAATCGCCACGGTGACCGGGCGCTACTGGGCAATGGACCGCGATAACCGCTGGGAACGCGTTTCCCGCGCCTTTGACGGGATCGTTCATGCCAGGGGAGAGACCGCGCCAAACCCCGGTGCCGCGATCTCGAATTCCTACGCCAAGGCGGAGACCGACGAATTCCTCGCCCCCACGGTGATTGACGGCTACCACGGCGCCAAGGATGGCGATGGTCTCTTCTGCCTCAACTTCCGCGCCGACCGCGCACGTGAGATTCTGGCCGCCCTGGGCGACCCCGGCTTTACCGCCTTTGACACCGGCGCCCGGCCGCAATGGTCGGCCATGCTGGGGATGGTCGAATATTCGGATGCCCACAACGCCTACATGGCCACTGCCTTTCCAAAGCGCGTGCTGGTCAACACCATCGGCGAATGGGTCTCGAACCACGGCCGCACCCAGTTCCGCCTGGCCGAGACCGAGAAATACCCCCATGTCACCTTCTTTCTGAACGGCGGCCGCGAAACCCCCTATCCCGGCGAAGACCGCGCCATGCCATTGTCGCCCAAGGTCGCAACCTATGACCTGCAACCGGAAATGAGCGCGCCCGAAGTGGCCGACCGCCTGGTTGAGGCGATCCACCATGGCTATGACCTGATCGTCGTCAACTTCGCCAACCCCGACATGGTCGGCCATACCGGCAGCCTGCCCGCCGCGATCCTGGCCTGTGAGGCGGTGGACCGTGGCCTTGCCCGCGCGCTGGACGCCCTGACTGCGCGGGGTGGGGCCATGCTGATCTGCGCCGACCACGGCAATTGCGAGGTGATGGTTGACCCCGTCACCGGGGGCCCGCACACCGCGCATACCACGAACCCCGTGCCGGTCATCCTTGTCGGCGGCCCGCCCGGTGCCACCTTGCGCGATGGCCGGCTCTCTGACATCGCCCCCCACGCTTTTGCAACTGATGGGCCTGCCACAACCGGTTGAGATGACGGGGGCCACGCTCATCACATGATCCGCGCCGCCGTCCTTTGCCTCTTGCTGGCACCGCCTGCGATGGCCCAAAGCGTTGCTGAACAGGCGGCGGTCGCATCGGCCGATCTGCAGGCCGCCGTCGCAGCGCTTGAGGCAGCAGTTGAAGCGCGGGATCGCGTCAGCGCCCTGTCCAAAACGATCCGCGCGTATGAAGATGGCCTTGCCGCCCTGCGCGCGGCACTGCGGCAGGCCTCCTTGCGTGAAGCAAGCCTGACCCGCCAGTTTGACGCCAAGCGCGACAGCATCGGCCGCCTTCTGGGCGTGCTGGCCACGATGGAGGCGAACCCCGGCCCGCTCCTCCTTCTCCACCCTGACGGGGCCTTGGGCACGGCGCGGTCCGGCATGGTCATGGCCGATGTCACCCCTGCCCTGCAGGCCGAGGCGACCGCCTTGCGGGCCGAGCTTCAGGAACTTGCCGATCTGCGCGCCCTGCAATTGTCCGCCGGGCAGACGCTGACCGATGGGCTTGCCGCCGCGCAGGCTGCCAGGACCGACCTCTCACAGGCCATCTCTGACCGGGTCGATCTGCCGCGCCGCTTTCTGGATGACCCCGACACCCTGCGCCTGCTTCTGGAAAGTGCCGACACGCTGGACGCCTTCGCCGCGGGCCTGTCGCCCGACGCCGAGACCTCGACCAGCTTTGCCACCGCCAAGGGCACACTGCCCCTTCCCGTCCTTGGCCGCACCTTGCGCTTGCCAGGTGAGGGCGACGCCACCGGCACCCGCCGCCCTGGCCTGACGCTGGCCACCGCCCCCCGCGCGCTGGTCACCGCGCCCTGGCCCGCCACCATCCGCTACCGTGGCCCGCTTCTCGACTACGGAAATGTGATGATACTCGAACCCGGAGACGGCTATCTACTGGTTCTGGCCGGACTGGATGTCCTTTATGGCGAGGTTGGGGAAGTCGTGGCAGCAGATGCCCCACTCGGGCTGATGGGCGGCGATATTACGGGGGATGCCGAAGCTACCTCGGCAGAATTCCTGACGGCGCTGGCAGAAGGGTCTGGCGGGCGGGTGACGGAAACGCTCTATATGGAACTCAGACAAGGTGCCGAAGCTCTGGACCCGATGCCGTGGTTCAAGGGCACTGGCCGAACAGGGGCCGATACTGCGGCCGAAACAAAGGACTGACGTCTTATGAAAAAGTTCATGATGGCCGCGCTGATCGGCACCGTGTCAGGGGTCGCCTTGACCACGCAAATCGCCGGCCCCCTGATCGCGCAGGAAGCGGGCAACGACACCTCGGTCTATGAACAGCTGGACCTTTTCGGCGACATCTTCGAACGCATCCGCAGCCAGTATGTCGAGGAGGTCTCGACCGAAGACCTCGTCACCGCCGCGATCAACGGGATGCTCACCTCGCTTGATCCCCACTCCGGTTACCTGTCGGCCAAGGATTTTGACGACATGCGGGTGCAGACCCGCGGCGAATTCGGCGGCCTCGGGATTGAGGTGACGCAGGAAGAAGGCTTCATCAAGGTCATCTCGCCGATGGACGGCACCCCCGCCGCCAAGGCCGGGATCCTCGCCGGTGACTTCATCACCCATGTCGATGGTGAATCTGTCCTGGGCCTGGTGCTGGATGACGCGGTCGAACGGATGCGCGGCCCGATCGGGTCGGAAATCATCATCACCGTGGTCCGCGAAGGCACGCCCGAACCCTTTGACGTCTCGATCATCCGCGACACCATCAAGCTGACCGCCGTGCGCGGCCGCGTTGTCGGCAACACCGTCGTGCTGCGGATCACCACCTTCAACGACCAGACCACCAGCGGCATGGTCGAGGCGCTGAACAAAGGGGTCGAAGAACTCGGCGGGATGGAGAATGTCGAAGGCGTCGTCCTTGATCTGCGCAACAACCCCGGCGGCCTTCTGACCGAATCGATCACCGTGTCCGATGCTTTCCTGGAAAAGGGCGAAATCGTCTCGACCCGGGGTCGCCAGCCGGGCAGCGGTGAACGCTACAACGCCGAACCGGGCGACCTGATCAACGGCAAGCCGATTGTCCTTTTGATCAATGGCGGCTCGGCCTCGGCCTCTGAAATCGTCGCCGGTGCGCTGCAAGACCACCGCCGTGCCATCGTGGTCGGCACCAAAAGTTTCGGCAAAGGCTCGGTCCAGACACTGATCCCCTTACGCGGCGACGGGGCCATGCGCCTGACCACCGCGCGCTATTACACGCCCTCAGGCCGCTCCATCCAGGCGCTTGGCATTTCGCCCGACATCGTGGTGAACCAGCCCCCGCCGGTCCCCGTCGTGGAAGGTGAGGAAGACGCCCCCGCTTCCGCCGTCCGCAACCGGTCCGAGGCGGACCTGCGCGGCGCGATAACCAATGACTCGATGACCGACGAAGAAAAGCGCCTCTATGAAGAAGAACTGGCCCGGGCCGAGGACTCCGCCAAGCTGCGCGATGAAGATTACCAGCTCGCCTATGCCGTCGACATCATCAAGGGCCTGACCGCCATCGCCCCCGACCAACCGTAAAGGAGTGCGGGCGGGGCCACCCCCGCCCGATCGCCATGTCCGAACCCGCACCCGCCATCGATCCCGAAACCCTGCCCTACCGCCCCTGCGCCGGTGTCGTCCTGATCGACACTCGTGGCATGGTCTTCGCGGGCCAAAGGCTCGACAGCGCCTCGCCCGCCTGGCAGATGCCACAAGGCGGGATCGACAAGGGCGAAACCCCGAAAGCCGCCGCCTTCCGTGAGCTGATGGAAGAAACCGGCGTCACACGTGATCTTGTGGACCCCATCGCCAAGACCCATGGCTGGGTGACCTATGACCTGCCGCCCGATCTTCTGGGCCGCGTCTGGGGCGGCAAGTATCGCGGGCAAAAGCAGAAATGGTTCCTCTTCCGCTTCAAGGGCCAGGACCGCGACATCAAGATTGCCACCGAACACCCCGAATTCAGCACCTGGCGCTGGATCCTGGCGGATGAGATGCTGGATACCATCGTCCCCTTCAAACGCGCGGTCTACGCCGAAGTCATCCGCAGCTTCCGCGCCTATCTGGCGTAGAACACCGCCCCCTGCCGGACCGGGCCGAAAATTTTCGCAGAAAATTTTTGTCGCGACCAATCCCGTTCAGATTTACCGCGTGACGCTGGAACTTCTGACCGGTGCCCGCGATTCCTCCGGCATTTCCGCCTTTTCTCCCCAGGAAGACCCCGGCGTCGCTTGAATTCCGCCCCCTTCCCGCGCTACGGACCCGCGCAACTGGCGGTCTTGCCCGCATTGATAAGGTTTACCCGATGTCCCTGTCGAACCACGCTCCGATCCCAGAACTCTACGTCTCTTCCGACAGCGCACAGAAGCTGAAGATCGAGGCCGGGAACCTGCCCTCCTGGGACCTCACCGCCCGCCAGGTCTGCGACCTGGAGCTTCTGATGAACGGCGGTTTCGCGCCGCTGAAGGGGTTCCTCAGCCAGGCCGACTATGACAGCGTCGTCACCAGCATGCGGCTGGCCGATGGCACGCTTTGGCCGATGCCGATCACTCTCGACGTTTCCGAGGCCTTTGCCGACAAGGTCGCCCCCGGCCAGGACATCGCCCTGCGGGATCAGGAAGGCGTGATCCTTGCGATCCTGTCGATTTCCGACAAATGGGTGCCGAACAAGGCGCTTGAGGCTGAGCATGTCTTCGGCGCCGATGACCTTGCCCATCCGGCGGTCAACTACCTGCACAATCAGGCCGGCAAGGTCTACCTCGGTGGCCCGATCACCGGCATCCAGCAGCCCGTCCACTACGATTTCAAGGCCCGCCGCGACACCCCGAATGAACTCCGCGCCTTCTTCCGCAAGATGGGTTGGCGCAAGATCGTGGCCTTCCAGACCCGCAACCCCCTCCACCGCGCGCATCAGGAACTGACCTTCCGCGCCGCACGGGAAGCACAAGCCAACCTTTTGATCCACCCCGTCGTCGGCATGACCAAACCCGGCGACGTCGACCACTTCACCCGCGTCCGCTGCTATGAGGCGGTGCTGGACCAGTACCCCGCCCAGACGACCGCCCTCAGCCTCCTCAACCTCGCCATGCGCATGGCGGGCCCGCGTGAGGCGGTGTGGCATGGGCTGATCCGCAAGAACCACGGCTGCACCCACATGATCGTGGGGCGTGACCACGCCGGCCCCGGCAAGAACAGCGCCGGCAAGGATTTCTACGACCCCTACGCCGCGCAGGAACTCTTCGCCCAGCACGCCGAAGAGATCGGGATCGAGATGGTTGATTTCAAACACATGGTCTATGTGCAGGAAAAGGCCCAGTACTACCCCGCGAACGAAGTGCCCGAAGGCTCCACCGTCCTGGATATCTCTGGCACCGAACTCCGCCGCCGCCTGCGCGAAGGCCTGGACATCCCCGAATGGTTCAGCTTCCCGCAAGTGGTTTCGGAACTCCGCAAGACCAGCCCCGCGCGGTCCAAACAGGGCTTCACCGTCTTCTTCACTGGCCTTTCCGGCAGCGGCAAATCCACCATCGCCAACGCCCTGATGGTCAAGCTGATGGAAATGGGCGGCCGCCCCGTCACGCTTCTGGATGGCGACGTTGTGCGCAAGCACCTGTCCTCAGAACTCGGTTTCTCCAAGGAACACCGTGACCTGAACATCAAGCGCATCGGCTATGTGGCGTCCGAGATCACCAAGAACGGCGGCATTGCAATCTGCGCCCCCATCGCACCCTACACCGCCACCCGCCGCGCCGTGCGTGAGATGATCGAGGCCTTCGGCGCCTTCATCGAAGTCCATGTCGCGACCAGCCTGGAAGAATGCGAACGCCGCGACCGCAAGGGCCTTTACAAGCTGGCGCGGGAAGGAAAGATCAAGGAATTCACCGGCATTTCAGACCCCTACGAGGCACCCACGCAGGCCGAGCTGGTGGTCGACACCGAAAATGTCGACGTCGACCACTGCGCGCATCAGGTTCTTCTGAAGCTGGAACAGATGGGCTTGATCCGCGCCTGACCCGACGAAAGGCCCAGCACCATGCGCTTGTCCCTTGGCCTGTCTGTCCTTCTGGTCACTGCCGTCCCGGCTATGGCCGAGGGGTGGCTCTCGCCAGAGGCGTTTCTGGCGCGGGTTGCGGGGAAGGCCACCATCGTCACCGATGCCTTTGGCGACAGGTTCGGTACCGAACATTTCTTGCCGGACCGCCGGGTGATCTGGCAATACACCGCAGACAAAAGCTGCCTTTTCGGCACCTGGACCCCACAGCGCGGCGCGGTCTGCTACAGCTATGACGGCGGGCTGGAGAACTGCCTGCGCTACCGCCCCGATGGCAGCGGCCTGACAGGGGTCGAATGGAATAGCGGGGTTGAGGGCGAAACCTACAGCCTCAAGATCATCGACGCCCCGCCTCCGAACTGCCCCGGCAGCTGAAGTCAGTCCCGGTCAGTGCACGCTGACCAGGGTAAAGTCATGCTCACGCGCCAGATGGAACGCCAGACGGCGGTCCGCGACCAGGGCAAGTTGCCG
>JAAUPC010000027.1 GCA_012036325.1 Paracoccaceae bacterium | reverse complement strand
CCGCAAAGATCGCCCACATCGCCACCACCCCCCAGGCCGAAAACGGCGCGGGTGAGGCAAAGATCAGCGCATCCACAACATCCGGCGGACTGGTGATCCACAAGGCCGCAACATGGACCCCCACCGCAAGCACCAGGCCCACGCCGATCACCCGGTGCAAAAGCCGCCCGCCAGCGGCGCCAAGCCCAGGCATTTGGCCGCCGATCAGCAATGGCTGCACCAATAGCAGCGCCAGCGCGATCACCCCGGCAAATCCAGCCACCACATAAACGGGCTCTCGCCAGGCCAGCAGCGGGCTAAAGGCCGCGGCCATCAGCGGAACAACAACGGCAACAGCCACGGCCACCCAGACAAGCACAGACCGCGCGGTCATGCCGCTCAGACCGGCTGCAACACGAAGTCGACGTTCAGGGTTGTGTCACTCGGGCTGGCCATGACCGGGCGCAGGAAAACGGTTTCATACTCGCCACTGTCATAGGCCAGATGGCCATGCGGCTGGCCGAACGCTGGCACGATCTGTGGCATTTCCAGCCGGAAGACGCCGTTTGCATCGGTCAAGGTGGCCCCGTGGCTGTGCGGGTCACGCTCATGCCCTTCGGTGGTATGCGCCCAGATCTGGATGCGCTGCCCGGCCAGGGGCGCACCATCGCCCGCACGGCGGACGGTTCCGGTCATCCAGAACCCACCGCCGCCGATGCGGTCGACGATCGGGGCCCCGGGAAGATAGTTGTTCGCCCCGCCGCGCATCGTGGGTGTCGGTGCCAATCCTTCCGCCCGGGCGGGCAGGTAGAGCCCGGCCGCACCAGTGGCGACAAAGGCGGTAGCCCCGGCCACCAAGGCCCGGCGGGTCGGTCGGATGGGGGACATAGCGCATTCTCCCTTTGGCAGCGCCTTGGCTGCGGTGGTCACTTTGATCACCCCAAATATAGCGCGTTTTTTCCGGTCTGGAGAGGGGGCGAAACGCTTACACCCCCGCCTGACGGATCAAGGCTGCGTGACCAAAGAGGCCCCGCCCCCACACCTTCCTTGTGGGACTGGCCTTGAGGGACTGGCGCTTTGCCGGGCAAGGGTCCATCCTCCTCTCGGCTGAAAGGACCCTTGCCGCGCATGACTTGGATCAACCGTTTCTCCGGACTTGGGGCGATGTCCGCTGATGTTGCCCATACGCTGGTGGCGGGCAGCAAAGTGGTGCGCCTTCCCGCTGGGGCACGGGTCTTTGAACCGGGGCAACATGCTGACAACCTGCTCTTTCTTCTCTCGGGCACGGTTCGGGTCCAGCAACGCTCAGACACCGGGCGCGAGGTGTTTCTTTACCGCGTCAACGCTGGCGAAAGCTGCGTTCTGACCACCGCCTGCATGCTGGCCGACGAAGACTATGCCGCCGAAGGCCTGACCGAGACCGAGGTGGATGCCGTGGTGATCCCCCGCCGCATCTTCGACGACCTTGCTGCCCGGTCCGAGGTGTTCCGCACCTTCATCTTCCGCGCCTATTCCCGGCGGATCGCTGATTTGTTCAGCCTGATCGATGATATCGTCTTCCACCGCGTCGATGTGCGCCTGGCCGCCCGCCTGCTGGACCTTGCACAAGATGGCACGGTCCATGCCACGCATCAGGTTCTGGCGGTGGAACTTGGCACTGCCCGCGAAGTGATCTCGCGCACCCTGGGCGAGTTTCAGCGCCGCGCCTGGGTGGAACAGTCCCGCGGCGAAATCCGCCTCCTCGACCGTGAGGGTTTGGGGCGTCTAGCACGGTCTGTGACCTAGTCACCGTTGAAGGCCCGGTCCCTGTGGCATGATCCACGACAGGATGAGTCATCAAAGGAGAACACAATGACCAGGAACATGGGAACAATCGACCGCGGCCTGCGCGCGCTGGCGGGCATTGCCCTTCTGGCCGGGGCTTTCGGGCTGGGCTGGTTCGGCGGCTGGATGGTCTGGGCGGCGGCGGCCGTGGGCGTCGTGATGCTTGGCACCTCGGCCATGGGCAATTGTCCGCTTTACAGCCTTGTCGGGATCAAGACCTGCAGGACCTGAAGCTGGACATATCTTGGGTTCTCTATACCTAAGGACAGGCAACTTGCCCGCCCGAACCTTGAGGACCAGATGATCACTGACTTCACACCTTGGCAATCCCTGGGCGGCGGGGCCCTGATCGGCCTCGCCGCCGTGCTTCTTATGGCGTTGCACGGGCGCATTCTGGGGGCCACTGGCATCCTTGGCGGCGTCTTGCGCTTTGCCGACATGGACGACTGGCGGCTCAAGGCGGCGCTCTTGGTCGGCATGGCCATGGGGCCGTTGGTGCTGCTGGCCCTGACCGGCCAGACGCCTGCGGTCGAGATCCCGATCTCGACCCTGGCCATCGTGCTGGGTGGGGTCGTGGTTGGGGTGGGCGTCAGCTATGGTGGCGGCTGCACCTCCGGGCACGGGGTCTGCGGCAACGCGCGCTTTTCGCGCCGGTCCTTGGTGGCGACGGTGACCTTCATGGTTACGGCTTTTGCCACTGTCTACCTCACCCGCCATGTGATGGGGGTGTAGCGATGAAACTGGTATCGGCGCTTCTTATCGCGGTGATCTTCGGCATCGGCATCGCGCTTTCGGGCATGATGAACCCGGCCAAGGTGCTGAATTTCTTCGACCTTGCCCAGATCGGGGCGGGCACCTGGGACCCCAGCCTTGCCTTTGTCATGGGGGGCGCGCTTGCCATCACCATCCCGGGCTACTGGCTCGTCTTTCGCCGTGCCGCCCCGCTGCAGGCCCCGCGGTTCCAATTGCCGGACACCAAAGTGATCGACCGCCGCCTGATCCTTGGCTCGGCCACCTTCGGCATCGGCTGGGGGATTGCCGGTTTCTGCCCCGGCGGTGCCCTGCCCGCCCTTGGCACGGGTGAGCCTGAGGCCTTTCTCTTCGTCGCCGCCCTGATCGGCGGCCTGCTGCTGGCCCGTGCCCTGGAAACGCGCGGCCTGCGCTCCAAACCCGCGATCTAAGCCCAGCCTTTCCAAAGGAAGGTCAAAATGCACCCCACGACCAACAGGCCCCCGAAGGTCGACATGACTGTAAAACCCCTCGTCACGGGCTTCTTCGACCCGGCCACGAACACCATCAGCTATGTCGTGCAGGACCCCGCCTCGGTCAGCTGCGCCATCGTCGATTCCGTGATGGACATCGACTATGCCGCCGGTCGCATCACCTATACCCATGCCGATGCGATGATCGCCCATATCCGCGACCACGGCCTGAAGCTGGAGTGGTTGATCGAAACCCATGTCCACGCTGACCACCTGTCCGCGGCGCCCTATATCCAAGGCGCGCTTGGCGGCAAGATCGGCATCGGCCGCAACATCACCGTCGTGCAAGACACGTTCGGCAAGGTCTTCAACGAAGGGACCGAGTTTCAGCGCGACGGCTCACAGTTCGACCGGCTGTTTGACGATGGCGATACCTATACCGTCGGCACGATGGTCTGCTTTGCCCTGCACACGCCGGGCCACACACCGGCCTGCATGACCCATGTGATGGGCAACGCGGCCTTTGTTGGCGATACGCTTTTCATGCCCGACGGCGGCTCGGCCCGGGCAGATTTTCCGGGCGGCGATGCGGGCCAGCTTTACGACAGCATCCAAAGGGTCCTGACCCTGCCCGACGCGATGCGCCTCTTCATGTGCCACGACTATGGCCCGAACGGGCGTGAGATTCGTTGGGAAACCACGGTGGCCGAGGAAAAGGCCCATAACATCCATGTCAGCGGCGGCAGGACGCGGGACGACTTCATCGCCTTCCGTACCGCCCGCGACAAAACGCTCGACATGCCAAAGCTCATCATTCCGGCCTTGCAGGTCAACATGCGCGGCGGCCAGCTTCCAGCGCCTGACAAGGACGGCAAACGCCATCTCAAGGTGCCGCTGAACGGCCTCTGATCCCCCGCTCATCGCCTCCCAGCGCTGCCTGCAAATGCGGCAACTGCCACTTTCCGGCGCGATCGGGTTGCCAAACCGTTTGACTTCGCCAACCGCCGGACCAACCTTCTAGCGGACAGTGGGGAAACCGATGCAGCACCGCTTTTGGGCCAATTACACCGCACGCGACTTTGCGGCCTTGCCGCGCGACCGGCTGATCGCCGTCCTGCCAGTCGGGGCGATTGAACAGCACGGGCCGCACCTGCCGCTTTCGGTGGATCAGGCGATCCTTGATGGCATCCTTGCTGCAACCCTGCCGCTGATCCCTGCCGACCTGCCCGCACTGATCCTGCCCACCCTGCCCGTGGGCAAGTCCGACGAACATTCCGCCTACCCCGGCACGCTGACGTTTTCCGCCGCCACCCTTATGGCGATGTGGTCTGACATCGGGGACAGTGTCGCCCGCGCCGGGGTGCGGAAACTGGTGATCCTTAATTCCCACGGTGGCCAGATTGCACCGATGGACATTGTCGCCCGTGACCTGCGGCTGCGTCACAAGATGCTGGTCGTCGCGGCCAACTGGTTCGCCATGGGCATGCCGCCGGGCCTTTTCACCCCTGAGGAAGAGCGCTTCGGCATCCACGCCGGTGACATGGAAACCTCCGTAATGCGCGCCCTGCATCCTGACCTTGTGCAGATGGACCATGCCCGCGACCTCCGCCCGCTTGCAGCGGAAATAGCCAAGGATAACAAGCACCTCGGCCTGACACCGGCAGGCAAGCTTGCCTGGGCCGCGCAGGACATGCATCCGGCCGGCGCCTGCGGCAATGCCGCCCTTGCCACGGTTGAGAAAGGCGAAGAAGTCATTGCCAACGCCGCCCGCCAGATCGTGACCCTCCTGCAAGAGGTGGATCGCATGACCCTGACCCATCTTGACCGCACCCCGGACCCTGACGCCCGATGATCCTTGAAAACGTCAACCTCGGCGGCCAGACCGTCCGCCTGACCTTGTCCGGCCCCACGATCGCCGGGGTTGAGCCCACCCAAGGCCCGGCCACCCAGACCGTGCTGCCCCTTCCCGTCGAACCCCATGTCCACCTCGACAAGGCCTTCACCATCGCCCGCGCCCCCGCCGAAGCGCCCGGTCTTTTTGGCGCCATCGACGCCATGGCCCGCGACAAGGCGAACTGGACCCCACTCGACCTCATGACCCGGATCGAGGATGGCATGGCCGAAGCCTGGGCGTCCGGTGTCCGCGCCATCCGCAGCCACATCGACTGGACGGAACCTGCCACCCCCCTGGCGTGGGAAGTCGCGGCCGAAGTGGCGCAAGGTTGGGCCGACCGGATGCCGCTGATCCGGTCCTCGCTTTCTGGCATCGACCTCTTGGGTGACCCGGACCACGGCCCCGCCATCGCCGCCCGTGTGGCGCGTGACGGGCAGGTGCTGGGCGCCTTCATCTACCGCCACCCCGACCTAGAAACCCGCATCCCCTTTGTCTTCGACCTCGCCGAAAAACATGGCCTGATGCTCGATTTCCACGTCGACGAAGGGCTTGACCCCGAAGCGACCGGACTTGACCTGATCGTCGATCAGGCCACCCGGCGCGGCATCGGGGACCGGGTTCTGTGCGGCCACGCCTGTTCGCTCTCCATCCGCAAGGATGCGGCCCGGATCATCGACAAGATGGCCCGCTCCGGCGTGGCGCTGACCGTGATGCCGACGACCAACCTTTACCTGCAGGACATGACCCCCGGCCGCAGCCCCCGCCAGCGTGGCCTTGCCCCGGCGCAGGAACTGCGGGCGGCGGGGGTTTCGGTCCTGTTCGGGACCGACAATGTGCGCGATCCTTTCTATCCGATGGGCATCCATGACCCGCTGGAATCCTTGCGCCTTGCGGCCCTTGCCGCCCATATCGCTCCCGACGACTGGGTCGATGCCATCACCGAAGCCCCCGCCCGCGCGCTTGGCCTTCTGCCCCAGCGCCTTGCCGTGGGTGAGGCTGCCGATTTCCTCCTTCTCCCCGCCCCCGATGTCCTGTCCGCGCTTGCCCGTCCGGGCAGCCCGCGTCAGGTGATCCGGGGTGGTGTCCTTCAAACCTAAGGTGCCCTGATGACCGTCCCCATGGAAAAACTGACCGCCCTCCGCGCCATGCTGGGCGAGGTGCTGGTGAATGATGACCCCAAGTATGTGCTGGCCAAATCGCGCGATTACTACTGGTACTCGCCAATCCTGAAGGACCAGCTGGACAGCATGACCGGCCAGATCGTCGTCCAGCCAAGGACCGAGGATGAGGTGATCACTGTCGCCTCAGCCTGCGCCAAGCTGCGGGTGCCCCTTACCCTTCGCGGCGGCGGCACCGGCAACTACGGCCAGTGCGTGCCCATGGAAGGCGGCGTGGTGATGGAGATGACGAAGCTGGACCGCATCCTTGAAATCACCCCCGGCCGCGTGGTGTGCGAGGCGGGGGCGCGGATCGAAAAGGTCGAACATGCCGTCGCCGAAACCGGCCAGATGCTGTCGATGTTTCCGTCCACCAAGCGGCTTGCGACGATGGCGGGCTTTGTATCCGGCGGCTCCGGCGGGATCGGGTCGCTGAAGAACGGCATGCTGCGCGATGGTAAGAACATCACCTATGTCCGTTTGGTGACTGTGGAAGAAACCCCTCGCGTGATCGAACTGCACGGGGCGGACATCATCAAGGTCCAGCACGCTTATGGCACCAACGGCATCATCACGGCGCTGGATTACGGGCTGACCCCTGCAGTGGATTACCGGCAGGTGGTGGCCCTTTTTGACGGCTATGACGTGGCCCTAAAGGCGAGCGTGGAGGCGGAAACGCGCGGGATCGAAAGCTTCCTTTTGACCGTCTGTGAACGCCGCTTCTCGCGGTTCTACAAGAAATTCGCCGACATTTTCCCCCCGACCCATGACGCCATCTTCGCCATGGTCGCGCCCTCTGGCCTTGACGCCTTCACCGCCCTCGTGGCCGACCACGGCGGCAAGGTCGTGCTGGTGAAAACCGATGCCGAAATGGACGCTGCTGGCCTGCCCCCGGTCTGGGAATGCGGCTGGAACCACACCACCCTGCAGGCCCTGAAGGTAGAGCCGGGGGTCTGGACCTATCTGCAGGTCGCCTATGCTCCGCCGTTGGATTTTGCCCTCTGCCAGCGCCAGCTGGAGCGCTATGGCGAAGAGATCTACTGGCACCACGAAACCGCCCGCATGGGGGGTGAGGTGCATTTCTTTGCCCTGCCCATCGTGCGCTGGACCTCGAAAAACCGGATGTATGAGATCATCGCCGAACTGGAGACCGAGGGCTGCGCGATCTATGACCCCCATGCCATCACGATCGAGGATGGCGGGATGAAAGCGATCGACACCACCCAGATCGACTTCAAGCGCGAGGCCGACCCGCATGGCTTGATGAACCCCGGCAAGACCCGTGGCTGGACGTCCGACATGGCGCGCTGACCCGCTGTCCAGCGTGGACACAGTGGCACGACAAGCAAAATCAAAGGGTTGGACTTGCGCCTTCAAGCTTTTTTAACACCCTGAGGCTGGCGGGTATTGGCGTTGCCGCGCCCACCGATACCCTCTGCCAAAGCGTGGCACGCCTTTCGCCCACGGTCGGCTCACTGGCTTTCCGGTCGGCCTTGCTACAAGCCTTCGTTTGGCAGCCCGCGGGACTTCGCGCCTGTATCCTGGGGACCAAGACCGGACCGACCCGCTGGCATCCCCCGTCCAGACGGAGCGCGGCATCCTGTCGGCGGTTCTGACCCAGACCGGTGAGGATGAGGGCCCGTTGGACGACAGCCAGCGCCAGGCAGAAGGCGCGGCCATGGTCAGGCAATTCGGTCTGAAAAGTCCGCCTGCGGCGATTGTTATAGCCCGCCGGGTCGGCGCGACCTTTGCCGGCGTTGCAACGCTGTTGTTCCCAACCATGGTGGCTGCGCCTGTTTCCGTCAGGCACGGGCACCCCGATGCGGGGGCCAAGGGATGCTACGGGCACGGCCGTCTACCGGCGTGAAACGTCAATTGGGGTGGCGCCATCAGTTCGGCAGCACCCGCCTTGGTCTGCGCTGCCAAGTGGGTTGGCAGCCTTCCGGCTATGATGGAGGCGCGTAAAGCCGGATGTAGCGAATGGACCGCCTGTGGTAGGTATAGGCGATCTGCAGCCGCCCATCTGCATCCTGAAGGATCGAGGGGTAAGATAGCTCGCGGTTGACCCCGTTGGCCGAGTTGTTCGAGAGCGCATGTCCCGAGCTTTGGTCAAGGTCGGCCCGCAGGGGAAAGGTGGCACCCCCATCGGATGAAATGGCCAGCGTCATCGGTGCGCGGGGGACGCCCCAGATGGCCTTGGGTCCGTCCAGAGTTGCCGGTTCCGTCTCTTCCTGCCCGCCCTCGATCTCATCATAAAGCGAAGCGCGGCGGGCGTCGGACTGGGCAGCGCTGATCGGGTTCAGAACCATAGCGATCCGCCCATCTGCCAGCCGGATCGCCTGAATTGAGGAGTTGTTGTTCGGCAAGCTGAACCGCACGGTCTCGTGGCTGATTTCTATGCCGCGGTCGTGCAGAATTCCCTCGGCGCTGCAGAGCGATCACGGGAACCGGATGGAGTGCATCACCACCAGGCGGATGGTCTAGGGACTCGTCTTGAAGAAGAGGAAAGGTGAGCGTTTCGTCATCCAGGAAGCCGAGCCGGGTGCGACGCCGCGCGCCAACCAACGTTCCTCTGACAACACCTGTGAAGGAGCTTTCACTCTGCCGTCTAAGCACTCATTCAGTGCGGCTTCGCTGGTTTCGGCCCAAACCGGACAGACAGACGCGCGTTGGCTAAGGGCGACATATGCTGCACAGCTTCCGTGCGCGCATCCGTTAAGGAAGACCCATTGGCAAGAACTCAGGTCGATCCCCGCTGCACGAACCTGCCCGGCAAAACCGTGCGCAGGGGGGCCTTGCCGTCAGAGTCAAGCAGCCGCACCAGCGCGTGCACCATGTCGGTGATGGGCTGCCGATAGGTCGTCAAGTTGTAGTTCGGGGACGAGGCAAGGGGGATGTCGTCGAACCCCGTGATTGCGATGTCGTCCGGAACACGGAGTCGAAGGTCGCCGCGCACGGCATCCATCGCGCCTAGGGCAAGGACATCATTCTCGCACAGGATGACGTCCGGGCGCTGATCCGGCGGAAGGGTCCGCAGGTAGGCCAGCGCGCAATCCCTTCCATCAGTAGGGCTGTAGCTATTCGCGTGTATCACCGGCGGGACTGGACCGCCACGTTCCGCCTCCCACACCCGCAAGAAGGTTTCCTTGCGGAAAAGTCGCGTCGATTCCGTATCGGGGCCAGCCAAGAACAGCGGTCTGGTGTAGCCCCGCGACAGAACATGGCGCGTTACCTCTTCCATCGCGGCCACGTCATCGCAACCGATGGACAGCGTGTCGGGGCTGGTGCCCATCCGGGCAAAGACGACAACCTTTCTGACCCGACGTGCCCCTAGCGCCGTGCGGCGGATGCTTTCATCGAACTGGGTGCCGATCAGCACGGCAGCATCCACCCGGCGCTGGCTGGCGGTCAGCAAGGCGTTGGGCGCGTCCTTTTCGCCCAGCATGTTGACGAGCAGGGTCCCGTATCCCGCTTCTCGCAGGATGCGGGTCAGCCGTTCCAGCATCACCAGCTTGTGGGGGTTGTCGAAGTCGTCAACCAGCAGGGCCACAAGGTTGGACCTGTCCGAGGCCAGGGACGCAGCCGAAAGGTCAGGCACATAGCCAAGCTTCTCCGCCGCCTCCATCACCCGCTTGCGGCTTTTGGCCGAGATTGACCCCTCTTTCTTGAAGGCACGTGCGACTGTCCAGCGTGACACGCCCGCCAGGGCAGCCACTTCGTCTGCTGTCACCGTTTGATCGCTGTGCAGGTCTTCGGTCATAGGGTCCCCCGGCAACAACAATAAGGGCAACAACGCGCGATGCAACCACGATGCACGCGCGTGCAAAAAGGATTTGCACGCGCGTGCATCGTGTGGAATGTTCGCACTAGCGGGCCAGAGAATCGGTTGGCTTGAACGGGAGGATCACCGGATGTTGAGAGTTGGCCTGCTGGGAGCGGGACGGATAGGGTATGTCCATGCCAAGGCGATTGCGGGCCACACGGGCAGCACCTTGGTTGCACTTGCGGATGTGAATGCCGAAGCAGCGAGCAAGCTGGCGGCGCACTACGGCGCCGAGGTCCGAACGTCTGAGGCCGTTCTGGCCGATACCTCTATCGATGCGGTTCTGATCGCCACTTCGACCGACACTCATTCCGACTTGATCGAACGCGCAACTGCGGCGGGCAAAGCGGTCTTGTGCGAAAAGCCGGTCGATCTTTCGCTGGCCCGAGCGCAGGCGTGCCAGAAGGTTGCAGCGAAAAACGGCAAGCCGGTCATGATCGGCTTCAATCGCCGGTTCGACCCGAACTTTGCCGCGCTGAAGGCTGCGGCTGACAAGGGCGAGATCGGCAAGACCGAACTGCTGTCGGTCACCTCGTTCGACCCCGCGCCGCCGCCGGTGTCCTACATCAAGGTGTCGGGCGGGTTGTTCCGCGACATGATGATACATGACTTCGACATGGCGATGTGGATCATGGGGGCTGTTCCTGACCGCGTAACCGCCGTTGGGTCGTCGATCGTCGATCCGGCCATCGGGGCGGCAGGCGATGTCGATACCGCAGTCGTCACGCTGCACTTTGGCGACGGGCGGATCGCGGTCATCAAGAACAGCCGCCGCGCGGTTTACGGCTATGACCAGCGGGTCGAGCTTTTGGGGTCCGAGGGCCTGCTGCAGGCACAGAACATGCTGGAAAACACGGTCGTCAAATCGACCATGGCCGGCGTGACCGGGGCCAAGCCGACCTACTTTTTCCTGGAACGCTACATGCCCGCTTATGAGGCCGAGTGGGATGCCTTTGTGCAGGCAGTCACCAAGGGTGCGGCGCTGCCCGTGACGTTGACAGATGGGATCAATGCCTTGGCCTTGGCCGAGGCGGCCACCCGATCCGCAAGAACCGGCGAAGGCGTCGCCATCACCAAAGACATGCTGGGCGGCTGACGCTGACCCCATCAGATCCGGCTGCTCCGGACCAAAGGCGGCTTGAGGAGGCCGTCTTCAATCAGAACCCTTCAGGGAGGAAGACCGATGAAGAAACTTGTTGCTGGCCTGATGACGGCCACTGCCTTGACGATTGCCGCCCCGGCCATGGCCGCCGAAATCATCGTTGTGGCCCATGGCCAGGCGAACGACCCGTTCTGGTCTGTCGTCAAGAACGGCGTCGAGATGGCTGCCAAGCACAGCGGGGCGACTGTCGAATACCGCTCGCCCGAAACGTTTGACATGGTGGCCATGGCGCAACTGATCGACGCTGCCGTAAACCAGGCGCCCGACGGGCTTGTGGTGTCGATCCCTGACGCCGATGCGCTTGGGCCGGCGATTGAGCGCGCTGTGGCCGCGGGCATCCCGGTGATCTCGATCAACTCCGGGTCGGATGTGTCGAAGGGTCTGGGTGCGCTGCTGCACATCGGCCAGGATGAAGAAGTGACCGGCCGCATTGCGGGCGAAAAGCTGAAGGAAATGGGCGGCACGAAAGGCCTTTGCGTCAACCAGGAAGTTGGCAACGTTGGCCTTGATCTGCGCTGCGCCGGTTTCACGGCGGGCTTTGGTGACGTGACTGTTCTGCCAACTTCGAACGACCCGGCCGAAATTCAGGCCAAGGTCACCGCTGCGCTGCAGGCTGATCCGTCAATTGATACCGTTCTGGCGCTGGGTGCCGGCACGGCGGGTGAGCCTTCGGTGGCTGCCGTGGTCGGGCTTGGCAAAGGTCAGGGTGCGATCAAGGTTGCTTCGTTCGACCTGTCGGCCAGCTTCCTTGAATCGGTCGCCGCAGGCGATGCGGCCTTTGCGATCGACCAGCAGCAGTTCCTCCAGGGCTATCTGGCCGTCAACTTCCTTGCGCTGCATGCAGACTATGGTCTGATGCCGGGTGGTAACGTCGCGTCTGGCCCGAACCTGATCACCGCCGACAAGGCTGCTCAGGTGGTGGACCTGTCCGCCAAGGGCATCCGCTAAGATCAGCGGTCCGGCGGCGGAGTGCTGCCGCCGGACCCATCTGCAAGGGGGGAAAAACATGATGCCGACCGATGCTGGCAGTGCGGCTGTAGACGAACGCCTGAAGGCAGAGCCGTTGATGGCGCGACTGATGAAACGGCCCGAGCTTGGCGCGATTGCCGGACTGGTGCTGGTCACGGCCTTCTTCCTGATCACCGCAAACCCGGCGATGTTCACCCTGTCGGGCATCCTGAACTTCATGGCCCCGGCCGCACAGCTGGGCATTCTGGCTATCGCGGCGGCCCTTCTCATGATCGGCGGCGAGTTCGATCTGTCCATCGGGTCGATGGTCGCGTTTGCCGGGATGATCTTTGGCGCTTGTGTGGTGAACCTTGACCTGCCGCTGATCCTGGCCGTGCCGGTGACGCTGGTGCTGGCCGCGCTGATCGGGGCGGTGAACGGGATCATCGTTTTGCGCACTGGCTTGCCCAGTTTCATCGTCACGCTGGCGGGTCTGTTCATCCTGCGCGGGCTGTCGCTGGTCGGGCTGAAATGGCTCACCGACGGGTCCACCCAACTGCGCGGCGTGCGTGAGGCTGCCGAGGGCGACTGGCTGGCCCCGATCTTTTCCGGGGATGCCTTTACAGGGCTGTTTGGTTGGCTGGCATCCTTGGGCTGGATCGAGACATTTGACAATGGAACCGCCAAGGTTCCCGGCGTGCCGGTTGAAATCCTGTGGTTCCTGGGCCTTGCCGCACTGGCAACATGGGTGCTGCTGCGCACGCCTGCCGGGAACTGGATCTTCGCTTCGGGCGGCGACCGTAACGCGGCGGCCAATTCGGGGGTGCCGGTGCGCAATGTGAAGATCGCGCTCTTCATGCTGACCGCCGCCGCTGCCGCGCTGCTGGCCGTGATGCAGGTGCTGGACGCAGGCTCCACTGACGCCCGGCGTGGGTTCCAGAAGGAATTCGAGGCGATCATCGCTGCAGTCATCGGGGGCTGCCTGCTGACCGGCGGCTATGGGTCAGCTATCGGGGCGTTCTTCGGGTCGATCATCTTTGGCATGGTCGTCATCGGCCTCACCTACACCGGCTTTGATCAGGACTGGTTCCAGGTGTTCCTGGGCGGGATGCTGCTTCTGGCCGTGATCTTCAACAACGCCATCCGCAAGCGTGTGACGGGGGAACGTTGAGATGGCGACCGACAGCACATTCCATCACGGCGACACCAAGACCGCCGCGCCGATCATCGAAATGCGGGACATTGAAAAGCACTTCGGCAACGTCATCGCCCTCTCCGGCGTCAGCTTCGACGTCCGCCCCGGCGAATGCCATTGCCTTCTGGGCGACAACGGGGCGGGGAAATCGACCTTCATCAAGACGATGTCGGGCGTCTTCAAACCGACGCGCGGATCCATCACCTTTGACGGCAAGCCCCTGTCCTTTGCCAGCCCGCGCGATGCGATGGAGGCCGGGATTGCCACGGTGTTCCAGGACCTGGCGATGATCCCGCTGATGTCGGTGGCGCGCAACTTCTTCATGGGGCGCGAGCCGACCAAGGGCTGGGGGCCGACCAAGCGCTTTGACGTCGAAAAGGCCAACGCCATCACCATGTCCGAGATGAAGAAGATGGGCATCAACCTGCGTGGCCCCGATCAGGCCGTGGGCACCCTTTCGGGCGGCGAGCGTCAGACCGTCGCCATCGCCCGCGCCGTGTATTTCGGCGCGAAAGTGCTGATCCTGGACGAACCCACAAGCGCGCTTGGCGTGCGGCAGACCTCGAACGTGCTGGCCACCATCGACCGGGTCCGCGCGCAGGGTGTGGGCGTCGTGTTCATCAGCCACAATGTCAGGCATGCCATGGCGGTCGGCGACCGGTTTACAGTGCTGAACCGGGGCAAGACCCTCGGCACGGCGGTGCGTGGCAACATCACTTCGGAACAGTTGCAAGACCTGATGGCCGGGGGGCAGGAACTGGCGCAGCTTGAATCCACCTTGGGCGGCACAGTCTGAAACGCGAACTTGGCTGAAACTAAAACTCTGTAGGACCCACCTGACGGGTCTAACCCTGCGGTGGCCCGCCCCTCCCCAAGGGCCACCGCGCCTGTGATCCTTTCATCTGACGGAGCCTTCCATGACTTTCCAGCTTGCCGCCTGCGCCGAAATGCTGTGGCGCGACAAACCGATGGACTGGCGCGCCAGCCGCCTGAAGGAAATGGGCTTCGGCGTCGGCCTGTGGAACTGGCCTGCGTGGGATGTGGACGCGCTGCTGAAAACCGGGGCGACCTTCACCATCATGAACGGCTACCTGCAAGGCCGCCTGACCGATGCGGAAGGCTGTGAAATGCTGCTCGCCTCGGCGCGGGAAACTGCAGCGGTCGGCAAGCGCCTTGGCGTCCATCGGCTCAACCTGCACGGTACCGGCCTTGGCGACATGGGCATCCCGATCCCGCAGATCGGTGCCTTTGCCCCCGGTATGGAGCAGCGCGCCCGCGATACACTGCACCGCCTTTGTGATCTGGCTGAGGCGTCGGGGCAGGTCTTCACCCTGGAAAACCTGAACCCCATCGACCACCCCGGCTGCCCTTTCGGGTCCACCGCCGCCGTCCTGAGCCTGGTCAGCGCCGTCAACCGCCCACAGCTGCGCATCAACCTTGATCTCTATCACACTCAGATCGGCGAGGGTGACCTGATCCGCTGGTGCGAGGCCTGCCTGCCATGGATCGGCGAGGTGCAGGTGGCAGACAACCCGGGTCGCTGTGAGCCGGGGACAGGCGAGATCAATTATCGCGGCGTTGCGACCGCGTTGCACGCTATGGGCTTTTCAGGCCCGGTCGGCATGGAGGCCTTTGCCAAGGCCGACGAGGAAGTTGCCCTCGAGGCCTTCCGGAGCGTGTTTGCTGTTTGATCTGATCAGACGGGGCCAATCGCTTCGTCTCCGCGAACGAGGGCTATCCGCCCGACGCTACCTCTCAACGCAACGACCATGGTATCCTTTGATGTCGGAGCGACCAAAGAAGGGAGGGCTGGGTGGACACGAGGTACGCCTGTGTCCTCTGATTTACTTCCTGCCCTCCGCCCTGACTGCGTCCCTTGGAACAAGGGCCGCATCCTCGGCCAGAAGCGACCGCTCATGCCGAGGCACGTCTGGTTCATCGGGGTTCGCCTCGGAATGGCAGGCAACGCCCGCGACCTCGCGCTTTTCAACATGGCGGTCGATAGCAGGTTGCGCGGGTGTGACCATGTCGCCCTGCGGGTGCGGGATGTCTTAGCCGCAGGTCGCGTGAAGGAACGCGCATTGATGATCCAGGGCAAGACGGTCAACCTGCGGGCGGTGCAACTGCTGCTTTGCCATACGAAGATAGGCAGCACGGTCTGCTACCACGGCGTCGACATCGAGGACGGACTGTCCCTGTCGGCGGATCGACCTGTAGCCAACTTGCCAACCGGCGCAGACGGCGCTGGTCGGCCCGAAGCAGGAGGCCACGTCCCTTCAGCCAAGCGGATACTCCCGCAGGCCACCCCATGAAGATGACCCCGCCTGATCGCGCGTCCTTGCCGGACCAAGTTGCATTCCTTGTCTAGGGTGCTGTCGGATTAAACGGATCGTTCGTTGGCCTTCTCCAATCAATCCGGAGGCAGTGCCGCGTAGCCAGCACGACCGGAAACCCAAGTCCGAACCGGAGCAGGGGCTTGGCCCTCGGGCCAGTCGAGCAAAACAAGATCGGCACGCAAACCCGGTGCAATGCGTCCTCGGTCAGCTAGGCCCATTGCGATGGCGGGATTGGCCGAGACCAGTTTCCACAGGATTTCCAGCGGCGCCACGCGGTCAGCGTGCAGCCGCACCATCGCGACCAACATGGCGGGGTAGAAGTAGTCAGACGCAAGGATGTCGCAAAGGTTGCGGGCGATCATCTCGGCAGCTCCCGGACTGCCAAGATGGCTTCCGCCGCGCATCGCATTCGGAGCGCCAAGGACAATCGGGTCTCCTGCCTCTCTTGCCGCCAGGAACACCCGTTCGTGCATCGGAAACTCGGCAACATTGGCCCCAAGGGCGCGATAGTAGCTGCGGGTTTCCCGCTGGCTGTCATCATGGCTTAGCATCGGCGCCTGGCGGCTGCGCGCAAGCGCCGCTATCCGTTGGATATGGCCCGGCACGGCATCGCGACGCGCCCAGACGGTTTCGATCAACTCGACAAAGTCGGCGGTTGTCATATGCGCCCGCTTCGCCCGCTCTCCCATCTTGCGCTGAAAATTGTCGGCAGCAAGGTCGGTGACCGGGTAGTCCTTGATATGGTCGAAAGGCCGGTCGTGAAGTGCGATTTCGGGATGTAGCAAGGCGGCGGTCGTGTGGTCGTTGAAGGCCAGTGCGGGACGGGACGGTCCGGCAAGGACATGTGCGATCAGGGGTTCCGCTTCGGGGCAAAAGGTTTCCCAGCGCAGCTGGATGCGGTTGTCGGACGTCAGGCGCGGGCGCAACGCCTCGAGCGCATGGACCACTTTCCAGCCGGTATCGACACTGCGCAGGCCCGGCTCCCAGGACAGGGTCAATGCGTGATACGCAGTCCCGATACCGTTGGCAGAAAGCTGGCGGTCGGTTTCAAGAAGCGCAGCCTCTGTCGGAACAGTCACGCCGGGGCGTGGCATCAACTGACGCTCGAAAGCGTCGCCGTGGATGCTGACCTGCCACTGGTCTTTCATCCGACTACGACCGGAGCCCGGTGGTCAATTACGCCGTTTGGCGCGGGTTGAGCAATCGCCCGGCGCGCGGAACTCTCATCGCGTGCAGCGGGACGGGCGATTGCGGTGGTCAGGTGCAGGGCGAAACCTG
>JAAUPC010000026.1 GCA_012036325.1 Paracoccaceae bacterium | reverse complement strand
CCCAGGCCGGCTAGCAAAAAAGGAGCCGGACATCCCTGTCCGGGTGTTTCCTTTCCAGAACCAACAGTTCCAAGTCCTTCATTCCGCGTCTACCGCATGACCAAAACCCCCAGCACCGCCAGGAGGTGGAGCAGTTTTGGCGGCTGGCCCCGGCAGCATTGCCGCCGATCAGGCCCGCGATGATCTGAATGATCAGTTCCATACCCATTACATCACCAGTTCCCTCTGCGCCGGGTTCAGTGCCCTGGCCCGGCTTTTGCCCCGGACTTGCTGCCCGGTAGCGTTAACCATGCCAGATATGGAGGATTGCGGCAAGAAATGTCTGGATTTGGTGGGCGTCAGCCTGGTGGTTCTGCTTCATGATGCGGGCTTTCTGGCGGTCCCAGTCGCGCTTGGCCGAGGTTTCGCGCTTGTCGGCCAGCTTCTTGCCCTTGGCGATGCCCAGCTTCAGCTTCACCATGCCCTTGTCGTTGAAGTACATCTTGAGCGGCACGATGGTCATGCCTTCGCGGCCCACGGCATTCCACAGGCGCGACAACTCCTTGCGCGAAACCAACAGCTTGCGGCGACGACGTTCCTCATGCCCCCAGGTCTTGGCGGGCAGGTAGGGCGCGATGTAGCCGTTGATCAGCCACAACTCTCCGCCTTCAACGCTGGCATAGCTTTCGGCGATGTTCGACCCGCCTTGCCGCAGGCTTTTGACTTCGGACCCCAAAAGCATGATGCCAGCCTCAAGATCGCTTTCGATGTGATAGTCGAAACGCGCGCGCCGGTTTTCGGCGATGAGTTTGGAGTTGGGATCAGATTTTGCCACCATGATCGGTGTCAGATAAGGTCTGGGACGCGCATAGTCCAGAAGGGTTGCCATGCTGGTTCAGATTGCCTTGGGAACGGGGCTTCTATTGGTCAATGTGCTGGTGATGGCGATGGCGTCGCTGGCGCTTGAGGTGGCGTTCCGCCGGGCGCACCCCTGGCTGATCACGCCGCCGCAGCGGTCGAAGCTGTTGCTGTTGCTGGTCGGCGTTGGCATCTGGGTGCTGGCGGTTATTACAACGGGGGTGTGGATCTGGGCCTTCGCGCTGCGGGGGCTGGGTGCCTTTGCGACGCTGGAAGAGGCGGTCTATTTCACGCTGGTCGCGTTTTCCACCTTGGGGCTGGGTGACGTGCTGCCGCCACCGGAATGGCGGATCATGGCGGTGATGGCGGCGGTGAACGGGTTCCTCAGCTTTGGGCTTTTGACCGCGCTGCTGGTCGAGGCGCTGCGTCAGGTCCGCCTGTCGCAACTGGAGCAGGAGCAGAAGGAATGATCCGCTTCACCCCTTCAACTCAGCCGTGATGCGGACCGGGCCGGGGGTGCCGTTCAGCTTGGCCCGGTAGATCACCACGCCTTCGACAACGCGCATGACATAGGTCCGGGTTTCGCCGAAGGGGATCGATTCCACCCAGTCGACGACGTCCACCTCCGGGCGGCGGGGGTCGCCGAACTCTTCGATCCAGCGGCGGGGGCGACCGGGGCCGGCGTTGTAGCCCGAGGCGACCAGCGCGATCGAGGGGCCGAATTCGCCAACCATCTCGGCCAGGTAGGCCGATCCCATCTTCACGTTATGGGCGGGGTCGCTGGTCAGCTTGCTGGCCTCATGCGCGACGCCCAGTTTGGCGGCCATCAGCTTCGCCGTGCCGGGCAAGACCTGCATCAGCCCCCTTGCATCGGCGGTGGAGCGGGCGGCGGGGTCAAACTCGCTTTCCCGCCGGGCGATGGCCAGCGCCAGGGCGCGGCTGACGCTTAACCCATCGGGGACGAAATCGGGCACCGGATAATAGGCGGCGGGCAGGATGATGCCGCGTTCGGCGGCGGCCTTGCCCAGAAGGACGGCAAGGTTGGGCTGGTTCCAGTCCGTCACCATGTCGGCCATCTGCGCCAGACCCGTGGCATCCTGGCTTTCCGCCAAATGCAGAAGGAAACGCCGCGCCTGTGGCAGGTCACCCACCTGCAACATCAGGCGCGAGGCGTCCAGGACCGAGGACTGGGCGAAACCCGCCGCTTTCCAGTCCGGTGCGCGCTTGGTTTCCAGCAGTCCCGCATCAAGCGTCAGGCCCAGCCGTTCGGCGGCCAGAAGGCCGTAATAGGCGGTCTGGTGCCGGGCGGCTTCCTGGTAGCTGGCGGTGGCGTCACCGCCTGCAGCCTCTATCGCGCGGGCCCGCCAGTAATGGCCGCGCGCCAGGCTGATCGGGGTTGAGACGCCAGCCAGCAGCCGTTCGAAATGGCCCTTGGCGGTGGCGGGGTCATTCAGCCGACGCAGCGCGATGAAACCCGATAGAAACTCAAGGTCAGCATAGTCGGCACCGGTGGTGAGATGGTGGTTTGCTGCCACGCGGTAGGCTTCGGCTGGGCGGCCCTGGCGCATCAGCCAGCGCGTCAGGATGGCGCGACGCTGGCCCCAGGCCTCGGGCCGACCCAACGCCTCGGCGCTGGAGGAGCGTTCAAGGATCAGCGGCAGCGCTTCGTTGTAAAGATCGCGCTTCATCCGCCAGATGAACCGGTCAAACGCCAGCCCAGGGTCACCCTCGCGGGCCTTGGGAACGGCGTCAATCAGCGTGGTGACACCTTTTTCTACGTTCTGAAGTGCAATCCGCGCCCGGGCGAGCGCACGCATGTCTTCAGGCACGCGGTCCAGCATTCGGGTGGCCTCATTCACCCTTCCATCCCAGAGCAGCGTCTCCAGCCGCAATTCATGCACATAGCCAACCGCGTCGGGCATAAGGTTGGACAGGGCGGCCTCTTCCTCGGGGGTGAAGGACAGTTCGGCCCAGGCGCGCATCGCCTCGGTCTCAGCCTCGGCAGCGCGGCCGTCGGCCAGAAGGGCGCGGACATGGGCCACGGCCCCAGTGCCCGTCACTGCCGGGCTGGAGGCAAACCAGCGCAGGACACGGGCCGGATCGTCGGATCGGGCAACCGCCGTCTCACCCTCTTGCCGCAAAAGGGCGAGGCCGGGCCAGTCGGGACGGCGCTGCAGGAAATCCTCATAATCGCCCAAGCGGCCTTCGCCGGCGCGCAGGCGCTGCCAGTCAATGATGTCGCGCCCGACGCCCGATGGGGCCACGGCAAGAGCACCGTCCCAGTCGCCGCTGCGGGCCACCTCCAACGCGGTGCGCATTGCCTGCGCGCTATCGGCCGCCAAGGGGGCCGCGTGCAGCGATAGGGCAAGGACAATTGCCCGGGTCAGTGATCTGGTGCCTGTCATGCCGCCGAATCTGCCCCAGCCTGACCGGGGCCACAACCCACGACTGCGTTAGCGGCAACTCTTGGCTTTGCACTGGTCGCAAGCTAAGACGGCTGCGCATTTGCCGGGCAATCCCGCCCCAGACCAAAAGGAGAAGCGTCATGATCAGAGGGTCCCTTCCTGCCCTGGTGACGCCGTTCAAGAACGGCGAGCTGGATCTGGTGGCGCTGAAGAAACTGGTGGATTGGCATATTGCCGAGGGCAGCCATGGTCTGGTTCCGGTGGGTACGACAGGGGAAAGCCCCACGCTGAGCCATGCCGAACACCAGCGGGTGATCGAGGAGGTCGTCAGCATCGCCGCAGGCCGGGTGCCGGTGATCGCAGGGGCCGGGTCCAACAATACCATCGAAGGCATCAGCCTGATGCGGCATGCCGAAAAGGTGGGGGCGACCGCCGCCCTTGTGGTGACCCCCTATTACAACAAGCCCACGCAAACCGGGCTGATCGCGCATTACATGGCATTGCACGATTGCTGCCAGTTGCCGATCGTCATCTACAACATCCCCGGCCGGTCAGTCGTGGATATGTCGCCCGAGACGATGGGCACGTTGGCCAAGCTGCCCCGGATCATCGGTGTCAAGGATGCCACCGGCAAGATCGAGCGCGTGTCGATGCAGCGCGCGTCTTGCGGGGCCGATTTCATCCAGCTGTCGGGCGAGGATGCAACCGCGCTTGGCTTCAACGCGCATGGCGGGGTGGGCTGCATCTCGGTCACCGCGAACGTCGCCCCGCGCCTGTGTGCCGAGTTCCAGGAAGCCACCTTGCGCGGCGATTACGCCAAGGCGCTGGAGTATCAGGACCGTCTGATGCCCCTGCATGAGGCAATCTTCATCGAGCCCGGGTTGGTGGGGGCCAAGTATGGTCTGTCGCTTCTGGGCCTCTGCAGCGAAGAGGTGCGCCTGCCGCTCGTCGGCCTGACCGATGCAACCAAGGCCAAGATCAAGGCGGCGATGGTGTACGCCGGGTTGATCTGACGCCGACCGCCGGAGTTTTCAAAAACTCCGGACCGGAGCCTTTGAAGGCTCCGGTTCGATTTCTTCGAAGAAATCGATGGCACCAAAGCCTGCCCCCACCTTTTATGCCTTTGGAGGCCACATGAGCGGCGCCAAGTCCAGCCCTTCCCCATTCGAGCCGGTCTGCGGCGGGCCGTCTGACGCCAGCCGTCGGTCAGTGCCATGCCCCTGACCGACAACCAGCGCGGGGCGCTTTTCATGACCGCCTCGATGGCGGGCTTCGCGGTTGAGGATGTGTTCGTGAAGGCCGCCGCCCAGACCTTGCCGCTGGGGCAGGTTCTTCTGACCATCGGGCTTCTGGGAATGGTTACCTTCGCGGCCATGGCCGCGCGGATGGGTGAGGCGCTGGTGCCCCCGGCCTTCCTGTCGCCGCCCATGCTGATCCGCTCGGCGTTCGAGGTGACGGGGCGGCTGTTTTACGGCCTCGCAATCACGCTCACGGCGCTGTCCACCACATCCGCAATCCTGCAGGCGACGCCTCTGGTCGTGGTGGCAGGGGCGGCGCTGGTCTTTGGTGAGCGGGTGGGCTGGCAGCGCTGGCTGGCGGTAGCGGTGGGGTTCGTCGGTGTCCTGGTGATCTTGCGGCCCGCGGGGGATTTCTCTGTCCTGTCCTTGCTGGCGGTGGTGGGTCTTCTGGGCTTTGCCGGACGGGATCTGGCCACGCGGGCAGCACCCAAGGGCCTGTCGAACCGGCAGCTGGGCGCTTTGGGCTTTGCCATGCTGGCCTGTGCCGGGGCCATCCTGCAGGCGATCAACGGTGGGGCTGTCGTGCCCGAAGCCATGGGGCTGGCCTATCTGGCGGGCGGCACGGTTTTCGGGATGCTCGGCTATCACGCGCTGACCTATGCGATGCGGACGGGCGATGTCTCTTCGGTCACGCCGTTCCGCTATACCCGACTGATCTTTGCGATGATCCTGGCGATTGCGCTCTTTGGCGAGCGCCCTGATGCCGCCACCTGGGCCGGGGCTGCGCTGATCGTGGGGTCGGGTGTCTTTGCGCTGACCCGCCGGTAGGGTGGGCAGTATTGCCCACCTTACGTGCGGTGATAGGGCGACCCAGCCAGGATCGTTGCCGCGCGATACAGCTGTTCCACCAGCATGACCCGCGCCAGCATGTGGGGCCAGACCATGCGGCCAAAGCTGATCGACACATCCGCCCGGGCCCTGAGCGACGGCGCGATCCCGTCTGCTCCGCCGATGACGAAAGCTGCGTCCTGCCGTCCGCCATCGCGCCATTTCGCCAGATCTGCCGCGAATTCAGGCGATGACAGAACCTTGCCGCGTTCATCCATGGTGACAAGCAGCGCTCCGGCCGGAACCGCCCTGGCGAGCAGCTCTGCCTCGGCTTCCATGCCGCCGCCCTTGCGGTCTTCGACTTCGACCTCGTAGAGCGGGCCAAGCGCCAGCGGCTTTCCCGTCCGGTTGAACCGCATGTGATAGTCTTCAAGAAGAGCCCGCTCTGGCTGATCAGCGCGGATGCGGCCCACGGCGCAGAGGTGCAGACGCATCAGGCCTCGGCGCTGCGCGGTGCCACAGGTACTGAGCCCGCGGGGAGCCACATCTTTTCCAGCTGGTAGAAATCGCGCACCTCGGGGCGGAAGACGTGGACAATCACGTCGCCCGCGTCGATCAAGACCCAGTCGCCGGTTTCCTTGCCTTCCATGCGGACCAGGATGTGCATGTCCTGCTTCAGCCGATCCGCCAGCTTTTCCGAAATCGCCGCCACCTGACGCGATGACCGACCCGAGCAGATGACCATGTAATCAGCGACATCCGACCGGCCGCGCAGGTCGATCTGCACGATATCTTCGGCCTTGTCGTCATCGACGGACTTCAGCACCAGTGCCAGAAGCTCAGCGGCGCTGTGGCCATCCGGGCTTGAGGCCTGGCCGGGCGCGGGTTTGGAACGCGGGCCAACCGGCAGGCCGGTGGCGGGATCTGAATGCGACAGGACGTGGTCCTCCAACGAAGACGCGGACCAAGGGACCCCCGCGCCGGGCCTTGCGGTCAAGCCTAGCACCCGTGGGCTGCAATCTCAACCGAAGGCGGGCGGGTACGCCCTATTCCGCGCCTTTGCAAGGCTCGATGGCGGCCAGCACCTCGGGGCCGAGCAGATCGGCAAGTTTCCCCTCAATGATCAAGGGTAGGAAGGGCCCGCCGTCGACCAGGCGGATCAGGACGCTGCCGACTGCATCGGGGGCCGGTCCCGTCCCGATGGCGCAGCCGCCAAGGCCGAGGCCGAGGGAGCCTTTGGCGCCACCTGCGCGCTTCCATTGCGCGATGTCGGCCTGAAGGGCGCGCATCCGATCAGTATCGGCGGGCGTCAGGGCGAGGGCGAGCGGTATCGTGTCCTTTGGGGGCTGACCCCGGGCGGCAGCGGCCGATCTTCCAGTGCGAAGTTGCCTGACAGGGTTTCCGCGCCCCGCGTTGCCCCAAACGCCAGCCGGGCCGAGCCGGGAACGATCGACAGGCCCGGGGGCAAAAGGATGACCAGTTCCAGCGCCGCAGGATCGGCCGTCAGTGGGTCCATCGTGGCAAGCCGCGCCGCGGTCGAGGGCACTACGGCGCTGCAGGCTGTGGCCAGAAGTGCCACGGCGTAGGGCAGGAAGGGTTTCAAGGCGAATCTCCTTTGACAGCGAAAGTTTATTGTTTTACATTAAATAATCATCTTTAAAAGAGGGATTCATGCAAGACCAGACCCGCCTGTCCCGATTGTCCGACATGCTGTACTGGACGGTCCTTGTCCTGTCTGCTGCATTGCCGATGCTGGCGCTTTTCTATGCCGCCATGGGCGTGCTGGACCCTGCGTCGCTTCTGGCGCGCGCTCCGGAGCTTGGACCCGACACCCTGGTCACCCGTGGCCAAGCCGGCCTTATTGCCGCCGTCACGCTGGTCTCCGTTCTGCCGATGGTGGCCGCCCTGCGGGCAATGACCCGACTTTTTGACCAGTACCGGACGGGCGAGGTGTTAAGCCAAGGCAATGCGGAGACGATTCTTGGTATTGGTCGCGCCCTGATCCTGGTGGCGGTCTTTACCATCCTGACACCGACGGTGCAGACCCTGATCCTGAGCTGGCACGCAGATCAGCGGACACTGAAACTTGCGCTGGATGGAGGCACGCTTGGGTTTCTGATTGCAGCGGGGCTTCTGACGGTGATCGGCTGGGCGATGCGCGAAGCGGCCCAGGTCAAGGCTGAGAATGAGGGGTTTGTCTGATGGGGGCGGACCTTGCCATTGTCGTGCGGCTGGATGTCATGCTGGCCCGGCGCAAGATGCGATCCCGCGAGTTGGCAGAGCGGATCGGGATCACCGAACAGAACCTGTCCTTGTTGAAATCCGGCAAAGTGAAGGGCATCCGCTTTGACACCCTTGCCGCGATCTGCGCGGTGCTGGAGTGTCAGCCGGGCGACATTCTGGAAGTGGAACACCTCGCTCTAACTGCGGGAACCTGATGGAGCAGCCGCGCATCCGCGCGCGGCAGCAAGCATTTTGTCTCGCCTCTGGCCGTTCCGGCCAACCGGCTCGGGCGGTCGCTCTGCGGGGAGTATTTTTAAAAAGAGCAAGTCGGTTTGGTCTTTTTGGCAAATACTTTGGGAAGCGCGAGGGCTGGCCCCCCCCGCCCCTGAAGAGGAGGAGCATGCGACGACGAGGCGCAAGGCCTGTGTCATCTGGCGCGCGGTTCTGACACGGCTTGATTGACCGGACCGAAAGGCGTATTTCGCGCTGCATGACCCGCTTTTTCGACATCGCTGACCATGATCGCCTGCCGTGGCGGTTCACCGCGCTGACCCGGTCCGTGCTTGCCCGACTTGCCTGACGCCTGCCCAAGCGTCAACCGTCCCCCTTTCGCCAATCAGATGAGATGAGCCATGACCGCTCCGCGCACGCTTTATGACAAGATCTGGGATGACCATGTCGTCCATCAGGCCGAAGACGGCACCTGCCTGTTGTATATTGACCGCCACCTCGTCCACGAAGTGACCAGCCCGCAGGCGTTTGAAGGCCTGCGGATGAGTGGTCGCAAGGTGCGCGCGCCCGAAAAGACCATCGCCGTGCCGGACCACAACGTGCCGACGACGCTGGACCGCGCAAATGCGGCAACGATGACCGAAGACAGCCGCATTCAGGTGGCCGCCCTCGACAAGAACGCCAAGGATTTCGGGATCAACTATTACCCGGTCTCGGACGTGCGGCAGGGCATCGTCCACATCGTCGGGCCGGAACAGGGCTGGACCCTTCCCGGAATGACGGTCGTCTGTGGTGACAGCCACACCGCCACCCACGGCGCGTTCGGCAGCTTGGCCCACGGCATCGGCACCTCTGAAGTGGAGCATGTGTTGGCCACGCAGACGCTGATCCAGCGCAAGGCCAAGAACATGAAGGTGGAGATCACCGGCTCGCTTCGCCCCGGTGTCACCGCAAAGGACATCACCCTTAGCGTGATCGGCGAGACCGGGACCGCTGGCGGCACCGGCTATGTCATTGAATACTGCGGCCAGGCGATCCGTGAGCTTTCCATGGAAGGCCGGATGACCGTCTGCAATATGGCCATCGAAGGCGGCGCGCGGGCGGGCCTGATTGCGCCGGACGAGAAGACCTTTGCCTATTGCATGGGCCGCCCCAACGCGCCGAAGGGTGCGAAGTGGGAGGCAGCGCTGGCCTACTGGAAGACGCTTTACACCGACGAAGGCGCGCATTTCGACAAGGTCGTGACGATCCGTGGCGAAGACATTGCCCCCGTCGTGACCTGGGGGACCTCGCCTGAAGACGTGCTGCCGATCACTGGCACTGTCCCCAGCCCCTCCGACTTTGCCGGTGGCAAGGTCGAGGCTGTGCAGCGCGCGCTGGATTACATGGGTCTGAAGCCGGGCCAGAAGCTGAACGAGATCGCCATCGACACGGTCTTCATCGGCAGCTGTACCAATGGCCGGATCGAAGACCTGCGCGCCGCGGCCGCGATCCTGAAGGGCAAGAAGATCGCCGTGAAACGCGCGATGGTCGTGCCGGGGTCGGGTCTGGTGCGGGCGCAAGCGGAAGAAGAGGGTCTTGCGCAGATCTTCATCGACGCGGGCTTTGAATGGCGGCTTGCGGGCTGTTCCATGTGCCTGGCGATGAACCCAGACCAGCTGGCCCCGGGTGAGCGTTGCGCTGCCACCAGCAATCGCAACTTCGAAGGCCGTCAGGGCCGCGGTGGCCGGACGCACCTCATGTCCCCCGCGATGGCGGCGGCGGCGGCGATCACTGGTCATCTGACCGATGTGCGCAGGATGATGGGTGAGATGGTCTGACCGTCTCGGCGGGCCGGGGGCGAACCCCGGCCCGGCCTCTTACAGAAACACCCTCTCGAACGTCCACCAAGCGCCGATGCCTGCGATGACGACCGAGGCGGGGACGGCGATGGCGCTGCGGTACCAGGCCTTGCGGCCAAAGGGCAGCGCCAGAGCCACGAAGGCGGCGGCGATCACCGCCAATTGGCCCAATTCCACCCCGATGTTGAACCCGATCAGGCTGATGGCAAAGCGCCCTTCGGGCAGGCCGACATCACTGAGCACGCTGGCAAAGCCAAGACCGTGCAGCAGGCCAAAGCCGAACACCACCGCGATGCGGACAAGGCCGACCCGTCCACCGCCATTTCGGGTGCCAAAGATGTTTTCCACCGCGACATAGACGATGGAGGCCGCGATCAGTGGCTCCACCATCTCGGCCGGGATCGACACGATCTTCAGGCTGGCCAGCGCCAGCGTGATGGTATGGGCGAGCGTGAAGGCTGTGACTTGCCACAAGAGGGGCCCCATCCGCAGCGAGAAGAAAAAGAGGCCGAGGACGAACAGGATATGGTCCAGCCCCTTGGGGATGATGTGTTCAAAGCCCGAGACGATGAAGCGGCCAAAGACCGGCAGCGCGCCTTCGGTGGCGAAGCCCTCGCGCGGCAGGGCGGTGCTGAGTTCGCCGCCCGCAAGGATGGCGGTATAGGCATCGTCGCCGCCGCCCATCTGGCGCACGACGACTGAGCCAACGCTTGCATCCCAGCCAACCTGCACCGGACTGCCGTCTGCGGGCAGGGCGGCTGTGATGCGCAGCTCACTGTCGCGGGGCTGGGTGATGTCGCCCACCTCGGGGATGGTGACGCCGGCCAGCTGCGGGTCCAGCCGGGTGGTGCCGGCCATCAGCGTGATCCGCGCTGCAATGCCGGGCCAGGCGGCGCGCAAGGCGGCCTCAATTTCCGCGGGGTCTTCGGCGCGCAGGGCGTCATGGCGGTCCGACAGGGGGGAAAGGTTAGTATCCTCAAGACCCGCAAGGTTCATCCCGGCGATGATCGGTTCAATCGGGGCGCGCAGGATGATCTCAACTGTGGTGTCGCTGACCGTGACGTCGGTGACGGCGGGGCGTACCTCATGCGCGGAGGCTGTCGGGCTGGTGCCAAGGCTTACGGCCATCGACAGTGCCAGGCAAAGGGCCAGTTTAGCGGCCAGACGGGACATGAGGGATGGCAAGATGCGGCTTCCGATTCTGCTGATTGCGCTGATGATTGCACTTGGCGCAGGCCCTGCAAAGGCGCATGAATTCTGGCTTTCGCCGGATGACTATACCATCGTTCAAGCAGATGTGATGCAGGGGCGGCTGCGCGTCGGGTCGGAAATGCAGGGCCTGGCGCTGTCCTATCTGCCGAACTCGGTCGCCCGGTTTGCGGTGGTGCAGGGCGAAACTGTGCGCCCGATCGAAGGCCGGATGGGTGGCAACCCGGCCTTTGCCATGCCGGCCGAGGTTAAAGGGCTGGCCATTGTCGTGCATGAGACAAACGATACGCAACTGACTTACAGCGAGTTTGCCATGTTCCAACGCTTTGTCGCCCACAAGGATTTCCGCCCTGCGCTTGCTGACCATGCCGCGCGCGGTCTGCCCGAAACGGGGTTCCGCGAAACCTATCGCCGCTACCCCAAAAGTCTGATCGCGGTCGGGTCAGGCGCCGGAGCGGACAGGGTCATGGGCCTGAAGATCGAATTTGTGGCCGAGGCCAACCCCTATTCCGACGACCTTAGCGCTGGCCTGCCGCTCCTCCTCCTCCTCGACGGTGCGCCGCGTGCCGATGCGCAGGTGGACCTGTTTCAAACCGCCCCCGATGGCCGGTGACGATCACAAAGCACCGCACCAATGCCGAGGGGCGCGTCACCGTCCCAGTGCTGCCGGGGATGGAATATCTGGTCGACAGCGTCGATCTGCGCGCCTTGCCAAATGACGATGCGGTCGCGGGGCCAGTCTGGCATTCCGACTGGGCCAGTTTGACCTTCCGCACGCCGGATTGAGCTGGCGCGGGGTAAACGGCGTCCGTACGCCCCCGGATCGGTGATCCGGGTGAAGCGACTCCGGTCCAGACGCCTAGACCAGCCATCGCAACATTGCTGATTCGGTTAATTTGTTGCGACTTGGAAGACAAAGAGCTGCTGGGTAAATGATTGGCGGCAGGTGAAATTGCCAAATGCAGGAGCAAGCTTCCGGTCGTTCGCGCAGGAGTTGCAAAATGCGCCAGAACTGGGGCGAAAGTCAGCAATAATTGCCTAACACTGGATTTTTCAAGCTGATTGCGGTATAGATTTCGGGTGGATGTGTATTGTTTCAGGCGATTGCTGCCGGAAGCATAGATGGGAGTTAAACATGAATTTGAAGGGTATGATTTCTGCGGCGGTGCTGTCCGTCGCTACGGCGTTTGGGGCTCAGGCTGCGACGCTCTCTGGCGCTTACTACGACGTTGGCGGTTTCTTGAGCTGCTGTAGCGGGCCGACCAGCCCGGGTACACCAGTCGACTCGGCCAGTGACGCGTTGGCATATGTGAACAGCAATGCGGCGACTGCAACGTTCCAGTCGACCGGCATCAGCTACAATATGACAGCGCCGCACCTGATGCCGACACTTGGCGGTTTCCTTGGAAGTGACGCGAGCACGCTGAGTGGCAACGCAAGCGACAGTTTTCTGGGTACGATCCTGACGTTCACCGGTGTGATCAACCTTCTGAACGGCAACAACGTTTTCGACATCTTCTCGGATGATGGGTTCATCCTCTACGTTGATGGCGTGGAAAAGGGCCGGTTTGAGGGGCTGCGCGCGCCAGGCTCGACAGCGCTGACCGTGGCATCGACTGGTGGCAACAAGGACTTCCGTCTGATCTATTTTGAAGGATCCCAGACCCAAGCCGCGCTTCAGGTCAAGCTGAATGGGGCAACGCTTGCCGCCGTTCCGCTTCCAGCCGGCGGCCTGTTGCTGTTGGGTGGCCTTGGAGCGCTTGCTTTGGCGCGGCGCCGCAAGCAGGCCTGATTGCCTGCAAGGATTGATGATCAGAAACGCCGCGCCTGATGGGTGCGGCGTTTTGCTGTTTGGGGGGGTTGGATCAAGGGCGCAGGTTTGCTAGGGCATCTGCCAAGCAAGACCACACCTAATGCAGGGACTGTGCCCATGACACCCTTCACCACCCTGACCGGCATTGCAGCCCCTATGCCGCTGGTCAACATCGACACCGACATGATCATCCCCAAGCAGTTCCTGAAGACCATCGAACGGTCGGGCCTGGGCAAGAACCTGTTTGACGAGATGCGCTATACGCTGGACGGGGCCGAGATCCCTGACTTCGTGCTGAACCAATCTGCCTATCGCAAATCGCAGATCATCATCGCCGGTGACAACTTCGGCTGTGGCTCGTCACGCGAACATGCGCCTTGGGCCTTGCTCGACTTTGGCATCCGCTGCGTGATCTCCACCTCTTTCGCCGACATCTTCTTCAACAACTGCTTCAAGAACGGCATCCTGCCGGTGGTGCTGCCGCAAGAGGCGGTTGATCATCTGATGGATGACGCGAGGAAGGGCGAAAACGCGCGGGTCACGGTGGATCTGGAAAGCCAGAACGTCACGGCCTCGGACGGGAGGAGCTTCCGGTTTGACGTGGATGCGTTCAAGAAGCATTGCCTCTTGAACGGACTTGATGACATCGGCCTGACGATGGAAAAGGCCAGCGCAATCGACGCCTATGAGGCGAAGACCGCCGCATCCCGCCCCTGGGCCTGAGCGGCACCTGCACCGGTTCTGCCGGTGCAGACTTTGGCATCTTTCCCTGCCCTTAGCGCAGATTGACCCTGAAATGGCCACAAAGCTTTGCCTAGACTGACCCAGGAAGTGGCAGTCAGACGTGGCAGGTTGGTGTTGGACAGGATTGATTCCATTCGCAGCAGGATGCGGGGGCTGACCACCGGGCGGCTGCAATTTCGCATCGTGTCGTCCATCGACGGTGCGGCGCGGACCTGGCTGAACAGGGCCACCGGGGCTGCGGTGCGGGCTTTCCTTGTGATGGTGCTGATCGTGCTGCCATCGGTCGTGCTGCCTGACGTCGGGACAGATACCAAGCAGATCGTGGCCCTGATGGCGCTGTTCGCCGGGACGCTGGTCTTTGTCGAATACAACGCCGTCTATCCCAGCCTGGTTGAGTTTCGCGATGGCGCGCCCTTCAACCGCATCCGCTATCTGATGTTGCTGGCGATTGTGCTGTTTTTGTCGGTCATCGTGGCCAACCGCGATGATCCGACGACTGTTTCGCAGCTCTTTCACGCGCTGGGCATGGTGATCGGTGACGCTTTGGACTTCCCTTATTCGCCGGTCCGGCTGGCCACCTTCATGCTGGCCGACACCGCCACGGCCGACCAGGTGGAAAGCCTGCGCACGGCAGCGGGGACGGCCTATCTGATCTCGCTGGTTTCGCTGGCGGTGTTCGTCATCGTGTTGAAGATTGCGGGCTGGCCCTCGACCAAAAGCGCGTTCAACGTCTGGGTGAACCTGCCCACGTTTGAGCCGACCGCCGGCGGCGACGTGGTTGACCGGCTAGAGCGTGATTCGCGCGTGAACCTTGCGGTTGGGTTCCTGTTGCCCTTTGTCGTGCCAACGGCCATCGCGGTCTTGACCGCCGGCTTGCCGACGACAACCGTCACCTCTTCGCAGACCCTGATCTGGACCATGGCGGCCTGGGCCTTCCTGCCGGCCAGCCTTCTGATGCGCGGGGTGGCGATGGCGCGGGTGGCGGACATGATCCGAACCAAGCGCGACCGCAAGATCGCCGAGGAAGAGGCCGCAGCCGAAGCCGACCGCGCCGAACGGGGGCGCGACAACTGATCCGCGCGGCTGCTGCGCTGATTTTGCTATCCGGCGCGGCCTGGGCTGAGCCGGTGCGGATTGCCACCTGGAACGTCGGGCTTGACCGCACCGGCCCCGGCCTTCTGGTGCAGGACCTGACAAAGTCGGACCACCCGCAGCTTGACGCCGTGGTTGCAGTCATGGCGGCGCTGGATGCGGATGTGATCTTGCTGACAGCGGTGGATTATGACCGGGGCGGTGTTGCGCTGGGCCTGCTTGCCGACCGCTTGGCCGAAGCAGGCGCGCCTTACCCGCACCGCTTTGCCCTTCGTCCCAACACCGGGCTGCAGACCGGCTTTGACGTGGACGGCAATGGCCGTCTGGGTGACCCGCGCGACGCGCAGGGCTTTGGCCTGTTCTCGGGGCAGGGCGGCATGGCGATCCTGTCGCGCTGGCCAATTGACGAAGCCGCAGCGCGCGATTTTTCGGGGTTTCTCTGGGCAGACTTGCCTGGCGCGCTGGTGCCCGAAGGCAGTGATCCAGGCCTGATGCAAGTGCAGCGTCTGGCGACAACGGGGTTTTGGGATGTGCCGGTGCTGACCGATGCCGGTCCCCTGCATCTTCTGGCCTGGCACGCGACGCCCCCGGTCTTTGACGGCCCCGAAGACCGCAACGGCAAGCGCAACCATGATGAGGCTGCCTTCTGGCGGTTGTTCCTCGACGGCGCCCTACCGATGCCCCCGCCCAAGGCCCCCTTTGTCCTCTTGGGCGATGGCAACCTTGACCCGGCGGATGGCGACGGGTTGCGGGACGGGATCGGCGCGCTTTTGTCCCACCCCGCGCTACAGGACGTTGCCCCGCGCGGCACACATGCCCGGGTTGAGACCTCCCAAGAGGGGGACCCCGCGCTGGACACGGTCCTTTACGACGATCTGGGTGGCCTGCGGCTGGATTATGTCCTGCCCTCCCGCGCGCTGACCGTCGCCGGGTCTGGCGTCCTGTGGCCCGGCCCGGATGACCCCCTTGCCGCTGGCCTGACCGCCGCCTCACGCCATTTCCCGGTCTGGGTGGATATCGACCTGCCCTAGACCAGTTTCAGCGCCTTCAAATGCGCCAGGATCACCTCATCCAACGGCGTGTCGCGATAGTCCGGCAGCCAGCGCTGCAGGGGGCCGGGGTCCATCTGATGGGGAAAGCGGTTCAGATACAGCATCTCACGCAACTCCCGCGCCAGTTCCCAGAACGGGCTGACAAGGGTGAAAAACCACAGCGGGAAATGGGTGACCTGCATCGGTTTGCCCGTCAGCCGTGCCACCCGCGCGGCCAGATCGTTGATCGTGAAGGCATGGCCCGCAAAGGGAATATCGGCATAGGCGGGCAGCCCGTCCCCCAGCGCGACCAACCCCACCGCGGCGCGGGCCATGTCCGGCAGGTAAGCATAGGCATGCAGTGCGTCCGCCGGACCCATCGCAGTGATCTTGCCCTTGGCCACCTTCGCCAGGATCATCCGGTTCATCAGCATTTGCGGCGCTTCCGGCAGCAGAAAATCCCCGCCGCGCAGCAAGATGCAACGCGGCCCGCCAGTTTCGGCTGCGTGTCGGTAGGTCGCCTCCATCGTGGCGCGGATGCGGCCTTTGCGGCTGACCGGGCGGTGCGGGGTGTCGGGACCCCAGGGGCCGGGCTCCATCCCATAGGGATAGACGTTGCCGGGGACCAGGATCGTCGCCCCGCTGGCCCGGCCCGCCGCGATGACCTGTGCGGTTATCTTGGGGATCAGCCGGTCCCAGTCGTGATAGCCGGGCGGATTGAGCCCGTTCACGATCAGCCGCGCGCCTTTGGCCGCTGCCACCATGTCCGTGCCGCGTGTGTAACGGTTCACGCGCCACCCCGCCGCTTGCAGGGCCAGGGCCGCCTGCCCGCCAAACCCGCCTGACGCTCCCAGAACCAGTGCCGTGTTGTCCATGCTCAAGTCTCCTTTCCTGATCCTATCGGCCAAATCCTATCGGCCAAGACAGGCAACTTTGGAATTGCATGAATTCTGCGATGCCCTATTCATTCATGAATGGAAAAACTGGACTGGTCCCTGATCCGATCCTTCCTTGCCGTGGCTGAGGCGGGGTCGCTGTCTGCCGCCGCCCGCGCCACTGGGATCAGCCAGCCCACTCTTGGCCGCCATATCCATCAGGCCGAGGTGGCGCTGCAGGTCCCGCTTTTCACGCGCGTTGCGCAAGGGCTGGTGTTGACCGATGCCGGGCAGGCTCTGATGCCCCCTGCCCGCGCGATGCAGCAGGCGGCGGCGGATCTGGCGGCCTTGGACCAGGCCCGCACTTCCTATCTCGGCTCCAACGGCAAGCTCACCGCGCTGATGAAACAGCTCGGCACCCTTTCCAAAGAGGAGAAGCCGCCGCCGGCAAGGCCAGCTTAATGACGAC